>DDJI01000021.1:0-178 GCA_002338885.1 Ruminococcus sp. UBA1828
AAGGGAAACGACAGACTGTTCAGGGTGCTGATCGTTCAAAGAAACAGCAGTGAATTTAACCACAGGCTTGTAAACTACGTTATGGAGCGATACCGAAAGCCAACGGCGTCAGCGGATAAAACCGCGGACAGGTATGCATACGTATACTGCGTCTCGGGCGCGATAGGCATACTAAAAG
>DDJI01000021.1:202-24053 GCA_002338885.1 Ruminococcus sp. UBA1828
GCCGCCTGACCGAAGAATTTTATCGGTCAGGCGTTTTCTTTTTGTCTAAATAAAAATTAAGAATTATTCTTAAAAAATATCTTGACAAGCAGGAGCCGGCGTGGTATTTTGTTTTTAGAACAAGAATAATTCTAATTTTAGAAAGCAGGCAGGAAGATCATGACAAGAAACGGCAAGCTCATACTCGACATAATCAATCATTCAAACGACCACCTCACGGCGGAGCAGATATTTCTTATTTTGAAGAAAACTGCGCCAAGGGTTGCACTTGCCACGGTTTATAACAATTTAAACGCCTTGTGCGAGGACGACCTCATCAGAAAGGTTTCGATAGAAGGAAGTCCGGACAGGTACGACAAGATAGTGAAGCACGACCACCTTGTTTGCAAGAAGTGCGGTGCGCTGTCCGACATCACATTTTCCGACCTCACGGCAAGCCTGTCAAACCAGCTTGGCGAGCCGATATTATCCTACGACTTAAAGGTCAGCTACATTTGCCCCTCCTGCCGCGAGAAGGCAAAAAAGCTGTCGGAAACGCAGGGCAAAAAGAGCGGCAATTAAACATGACAGCACGGCTGTCGGGCATGTAAGTGCGTCCGCGGCGGCTGAATATATCACTCAAGGAGGACGATTTTATGAGAAGCATTGCAAAACTCGAACTACAGTATGCGCACAGATTTTACGGATTTAAAGGAGAGGCACAATACCTGCACGGCCACACCGGCGTTTTGACAATCGAAGTGGAGGACACGATAAACGAAGGCGTGAACATGGTGTTCCCCTGCAACGAAATACAAAAGACAGCATGGAACGTACTTAAAAACTTTGACCACGCGCTCGTTTTGCGTGAGGATGACCCGCTGCTCCCCGCAATACTCGATGTATATGAGAAGCAGGGAATCAAAAACGGTCACCCGAGCAACAAGATGAAGGGCGAGGCGTTTAAGACGGAGCTTGCGACGGCGTATCCCGATTGCAGACTTGTAGTTACAAAGGAAACCATGACTGCTGAAGGCATGATAAAGATTGTTTACGACCTGCTCAAGGACAAGCTCAACATCGCCAAGCTCACCTTCACAAGCGGCGTAAACGCTGCATCGGCGGAGTTTGAAACGAAGAACAAAATCGACCGCTGCCCCCTGTGCGGCATTGCGCTGAATGAAAACGGCGTATGCCCCAAGTGCGGATACAAAAAGCCCTGAGTGAAATAACTAAGTTTCAGGGGTGCCCGAAAAAGCAATCGTCACAAAAGAATATAAAGCAGCAAAGGAGCGGGATGCCACACATGCGGCATCCCGCTCCGGCTTTATGCTGCCCGTCACTTAGCGGTTACCTGCCCGTTTGCCGTTCCGGCAGACACGGTATATGTTTCACCCGAAACAACCTCCGGACTGCTGTATATTACCAAACCGTATGACATCTGCGGCTCAAAGCTCAAAAGTACGTTTGCGTCCGAATCGGAGATTACAACAGGCGTTGCGGCGCTTTGATTTCCGACGCTTGCCGTGATGACTCCCTGATCGCCGCCACTGAACGTTTGAACCATTCCGCTCGATGCGCCCGTTCCGACAAATGTGCCGCCTGTTATGGTTGCGGTAGTGTCGTAATCCAACGTTGCGGTGTCGCCCTGAGTGGGTCCGACAACGGTAGTATATCCTCCCGAAATTTCAATTGTGCCGTTTGCATCCAAGCCGTCGCCGGATGCGTTGACATACAGTGTTCCGCCGGATATGACTATTGTTCCGCCGGAAGATGACATGCCGCCTCCCATGTTTCCTCTGCCGCCGAATCCGCTGCCGCCGAACATGCCGTCTCTGCCGCCGGTCATACCGCTTGAATCGACGCCGCCCGCAGCGTTTAGGCCGTCGTCCGACGCAACAAGCGATATATCTCCGCCGCTGATTTCAAGGTGCAGAGCCTCGAGTCCTTCATAGCTTTCGGTGATGTTTATGGTGCCTGACGAGATAGACAGAGTGTCATCCGCATGGAAAGCGTCATCGCCGCTGGCGATTTCAAATTCTCCTCCCGTCACCATAACGGATGAATTTGAATGAACGGCGTCGTCGGCGGAATCTATTACAAAACTTCCGCCATATATGCTGAGCTCGCCGCCCGCCTTTATGCCTTTCATGCTTGTGCTGTCCGAAGCGGAGCTGCTGCTTACGTTGCTGACCGGCTGCATTCCTTCTCCGGGTCCGCCGCCGCCAAAGTCTCCCCTGCCGCCGAACCTGCCGCCGCCCATCATGCCCCACGACTCGGAGGACTCGCGGGATGCGTTTACGCTTCCGCCGCCGGCAAGTATGTCAAAGCTGCCGGACGCAATCTGCATGTATGAGCCGGCGCTTATGCCGTCTCCCTGTGCATCTATTTCAAAGGTTCCGCTTGAGATGTACACAAACCCCAGGCTCTCGTCGTCGCTGTTTTCGGCGTGTATTCCATCCTTTCCGGAATAAATCGAGAGCGATGTGTCGCCTGTGATGCGGACGCTGTCATTTGCGTCTATTCCGTGAGATGCGGAGTTTATGATGTAGGTTCCGCCCGTTATTACAAGGTCGTCCTTGCACACTATTCCGTGCCCCGCTTCAGATGTGACCGTGAGCGTTCCGGAGCCGTTAAAGGTCAGAACCTGCTTTGAGAACACCGCGCCGTCTATGTTGTTTTCATCTATTGCGGTGAACGTTCCGCCGTTTGAAAGGCAGTTATCCGTTCCGTCGGCCAAGGTGACAAACACCTTGTCCGCTTCGAGGATATAAAGCGGCGCGGATGTCTCGCTGTTGATGCTGACACCGTTTAAAACAAGCTGTATCTTTGCGGTGTCCTGAGCGTCAACAATTATCATGCCGTCGTCGAGTTCGCCGGACAAAATATATGTCGCTTCCTCTGAAATCTTCACGGTAGAACCGGATATTACAACGCTGTCCGAGCTTGATGTGACGCTGTCGCCGTCAAGCGCAATCAGCACGCTGTCGCTTTCGTCATAGCTGTCCGAGCTGTCCCTGTCGGTAAACATGTCGGCATCCGTTTGAACGACGTACGCTTCATTTTCTTCCGTTTCCTGCGCCGTTTCCTGTTCCGATGACGAATCCTGTTCCGCACGGGTCGCATCTGCGGCGGTGTTCAGCCCGCTGTCGGCGCATCCCGATAGAGCCGCAAGAAAAACAAGTGCGCTCAAGGCTCCCGAAAGTATTCTTTTCATATGAAAACGCCTCCTCACAGCTCAGTGGCAGTACTTTCCTGCGATGAAACGGAGATTTCAAGGTTGCCGTTTCGACACCTGAGCATATCTATCATTTCCTTTTCTTTTTTGGGGTCGCGAAGTGTCACGCGATATGTCAGGCGAAACATGCTTCCCATATTTGTAGTCTTGACATGAGACAGCTCATGTGAAACAGTATACGTCTCAAAAATATCGTCAAACACGCCTGTATAGTCCAAATCCTCCGGAATGGTGACGGTGATAATCTTATAGGATGCGGCGTTTCTCTTTGAACCCAGGTCGATGCTGTTGTATAGCAAAAACACAGCGCACAGCACGACGGTGAAAAGCACGGCGTATCCTAAGTAGCCCATTCCCGCTATCAGTCCCGCTCCCATGGCGAGAAAGAGCGTGCATATTTCCTTTGCCGTTCCGGGAACGGAGCGAAAGCGCACAAGGCTGAAGGCTCCCGCGACCGCCACACCCGTTCCGACGTTGCCGTTCACAAGCATAATTACAACGCAAACCACCGCGGGGAGCAAAGCCAGGGTGACGACAAAGCTTTTTGTGTATCTGGTGCGGTACATGTAGACAAACGCCATCACAAGTCCAAGGACAAGCGCGCATCCCAAGCAGAGCAAAAAGTCCGTGACGCTTATTACGGACACCAGATCCGAATCAAACAGCCCTTTAAAAATGTTGTCAAGCATACTTTTTTGCCTCCTTTGGCTCGTCTGCGTTATTTGAAGTGCCTGCACCGCTTTTAAGGGCGGGATAGATAAATTTTTTATACGCCATGCCGTACTTTGAAAAAGAGGTTTTATAAATATGCTCTTCAGAGAGCACGCTTGTCAGCCAAAGCGGCATGCCTGCGGCGCATTTTACCTCCATGAGGGTGAGTCCTTCGGCCAACACGTGATCGCCGTACACTCCCGACTCGAGGTTTATGTCATAGCGCCGGCAAAGTATATTTTCATCGAAGGTCATGCGAAACTCGGAGCAATCTTTCAAGTAGTACGCCTGCCTGTCGTAGGACAAAAAGACCGCCGGCTTCAGGGTTTTATAGTACTCAAGAAAATAATCTATCTCCCTTGATATCTGGCTGTCCGAACGGCAGTGCCTGATGCCCGCCATCCACTCCGCAGCTTCCTTTTGCGGCATGGCAATTCTTCTTTTATAGACAACCTTTTGATATTTCTTTTTAAGCTCCACAAACACGGTGCCTTGCGGGTCTGCCGCGCCGTAGCTTCTGACCCTGAGCTTTTCTTTGTACACCGGATCGTCTATTGAATGGCGGACGAGCTGAAAATTATCTGTATCAAAATATATGTTTCGCACGGTTGTTTTTCCGTATTGATCCGCAACCATGTAAGGCGCCATGGCGCGCAAAATCTTTTGCTTTTGCTCCGCCGTCAGCAAATATTTTATCTCGTACCTTTTAAACACGGTTTGAAACGCCATAAAAATACCTCCTGCACTTCTGATGATATCAGTGTACAGGAGGTAGATTGAAATTAGATTGAAAAAATTTAATTTTTGTGCTTTTGCTTTGCAACCGGCAGCTTTACTATAAGCTCAACTTTTCCGGACTCGCATCTTAACTGGATTGTTCCCTTGTGAACGGTTACTATGGCTTTTGCTATTGCAAGCCCCAGGCCGTAGTTATTTTTATCGTCCGGCCTTGCGGTGTCAAGGCGGTAAAACCGCTCAAACAAATACTTTCTTTGCTCTGCGGGTATCTCTTCCCCGCTGTTTACAACGCAAAGGCGGACGTGCTTTTTCTCCTTTTTAAGGCTGATGAAAATCTCGTTTCCGTTTGAGCTGTGGCAGATTGCGTTGTCAATCAGTACGCATACAAGCTGTTTTAGCTGCACGCTGTTTCCGTAGACCAAAATGTCATCCGAAACGTCGTATTCAAGCTTTAACCCGCTTTCATATGCATACGTTTCAAACGGCAGCGCCTCGCCGTAAACCAGGCGTCTGAAATCGACAACACCCATCGGCGGTTTTGCGTTTTCAGCCCTTGCCAAATCAAGGAGCTGAGATATGAGTGCGGACATTCTCTCGTTTTCGTATCTGATATTTGACAGCCACTGATTTTCTCCCGTTTCGCCCGCCAAAAGCTCCAAGTTGGCGTTTATCACCGCAACGGGGGTTTTCAGCTCGTGCCCTGCGTCGGCGACGAATTGTTTTTGCCGCTTGTAGCTCTCTTCAAGCGGCGCGACAATCCAATTTGCCAAGAACATCGCCAGTAAAAACAGCGCAACAAGCGCAACGCCGCCGAAAATAAGTGTGTAGTTTAAGAGGGTTCCGGCGTTTTCAAGCATCACGGTGTTGTCCAAAAAGGCGACCAGGTTATATACACCCTTGTCCTCAACCAGATAAATTAAGTTTCTCGTCACGCCGCTGCTTTTACCGCTGTCTATAATTTCTGTGGCAATCTCTATCAGCGCGTCGTCGTCCAAAACAGACATATCCGCCGTATCAACCTTCATCACCTGTCCGCTCTTCGATACTGCCACAGAATAAAATGTTGACAGCTCAAGTCTCGGCGGGTGATACGGGCTGCCGTCCATCGGCTCTCTTGACGTGCCTTTGTCCATAAGAGAGTATTCCTGAACGTACTGTTCCAAAAGGCGCTGATTCTTTGAAGTCAGCTCGGCATAGCTCGCCAAATATATGACGAGAAAAGTTCCGACCAGCAAAAGTATCAATATCAAAAGTATCGAAAGTACAATCTTCCATCTCGATTTTTTAAACATCTCCGAACCTCAGCTCATATCCTATGCCGCGCACGGCTTTTATCTCCGTCTTTGAATTGATAAAGTGAAGTTTCTTTCTGGCAAATGACATGTACACCTCAACATTGTTATATTCGGCGCTGCAATCATAGCCCCATATCTTCACCGCAAGCTGTTCACGGGTCAAAATCTGCCCCTGATTTGCAATCAGGTATTCAAATATCCTAAGCTCCTTTTCACTGAGGCGGACGCTGTTGTCCGCACAGCAAAGTGTTGATGCATCCCTGTTTAGGGATATGTCCCCGAAGGAAAGCGTGCCGTCGGGGCTGTTGACGTTTCTTCTGGCAAGGACGCGAAGGCGCGCAAGAAGCTCTTTTGTCATAAAGGGCTTTGTCAGGTAGTCATCCGCACCGCAGTCAAGACCCGTCACCTTATCCTCTAAGTCGCTTTTGGCGGTGAGCATCAACACCGGAGTTTTTATGCCGTTTTTTCTCGCCTCGGCGACAATTTCAAACCCGTCTTTTACGGGGAGCATCACATCGAGCACAGCCAGATCATACACGCCCGATTCAAGCGCGCACAGCCCCTCTCCGCCGTCGGCAAAATGGTCTACATCATATTTTTCGCGGCGCAATATCTCGCAAAGAGCCTGCGCCATTCTCTTTTCATCTTCTACAAGCAAAAGTCTCATATCGACACCTCCGACTGAGTACATTTTATCATAAAAGCTTAAAGAAATATTGAAGTTTAGGTGTTCTCGGTCTGAATTGTTCGCCTTTTAGCCGTCAGCCTGAACGTCTTTTCCACCATATAAACCATAAGAGCCATGAAAACAAGCAGGTAAATCGGCATGATGTTATATCCGATATATCTTCCGAGCAGGCCGTAAAGGGGCGGCATAAATGTCGAACCGACATATGCGCTCGCCATCTGTATGCCTATGATTGCGCCGGAGTTTTCGGCGCCGAAATTGTAGGGCGCGCAATGAATGATGCAGGGATATATCGGGGCGTATCCAAGCCCTATTACCACAAATCCTATTATCGTGATGATGTTTGTGGCGGCGGGTATGAAAAGCATTGCCACGCCGCAGGCGGATATTGCGGTGCCCAAAAGTATCATCTTTCTGTCGCCGAGCTTGTCGGTGATAAATCCCGCCGCAAACCGCCCGACGGTCATGCCGATAAAGACAAGGGACGCATATGCTGCGGCGGATTCGCTGTCAACTCCCTTTACCTGAGAGAAATACGTCGCCGACCAGCTCATGGCAGTGGCTTCTGCCGAGCAGTATGCAAAAAATCCTATCAGAAGAAACGGAACGCCTTTTATTTTAAGTGCATTTACAATTCCTATGCTCTTTTGCTCGCCCAAGTCGCCGTGGCTTTTCCCCGCGTTCCAAACCGGCAGGGTTAAAAGCAGCAGCACGCCTATTCCAAACTGAATATATGAAACTATGCGGTATCCGCTGTTCCAGCTTGACGCCGTGATGGCATAGCTCATGACAAACGGGCTTACTATGGTTCCCACGCCCCAAAAGCAGTGCAGCCAGCTCATATGCCTTGACGAGCAGTGAAGGGCGACATAGTTGTTGAGCGCCGCATCGATTGCACCTGCGCCCAGGCCGTAAGGAACGGAAAAGACTATGAGCATCCAAAAGCTTGCGGCAAACGAAAATCCGAGCAGCGACAGAGCTGACAAGAACACGCTCACCACGGTCACTATGCGGGTGCTGAACTTCGTGGTCAGCTTATCCGACACAAGGCTTGAAAGGATAGTGCAGCCCGAAATAACCATCGTGACGATTCCCATATACGAAACCGGCACGCCGAACGCCTCTTGCATGACGGGCCATCCCGAGCCTAAAAGCGAGTCGGGCAAACCTAAACTTATAAACGAAATATATATCAGCGCAAGAAGCAGCGAATACATGTTAAACCTCCGAATCAGTGCAGCTTTTCCGTACTTAAAATGCACGGCAAACTCTGCACAGTATATCACAGTCCCGCGCCATATTCAACAGCTTTTTTCGGTTTTTTCACACAGCTTAAACAGGCTGAATTTCAGCCTTGATATGCGCCGGCGCTTTCTTGATATGCGCCGGCGCTTTCCTGCCTGCGCTCAAAAACGCAGCCTCAAAGCTTGACAATCCATGACGCGAGTGATATATTGTTTTGTAGGTTAGTTTGCGCTAACCGGCATACAGTGAGCACAACGCGGCAGGGAGTTTTGCCGCCTATATGGTTAGTATATGCTAACTAAGCATTTTCACGTCGGCGGCATTTTAAAAGCATGTTGCCGCGAGGGAGGTTTTGTTGTGAAACAGCATCGATTTTGGGCATGGTGCAGTATCATCTGCATGATAATGGTCTTTATTACCGGCTATAAGCACAAGTAGCCGAAAATATTATGAAAGGGATGTTTAAAATGCGTATTTATCCGAAGTTGGCTTGTTTTGCGGGCGGAGTTTTGCTCGGCTCGGTGGGACTGAAGCTTTTGAGCAGCAAGGAGGCAAAGAAGGCTTACACACAGGTCGCCGCCGTGGGGCTTCGCGTAAAGGATTCGGTTATGAAAACCGTCACATCTGTGCAGGAGAGCGCAGGTGACATCTTGGCAAGTGCAAAGGACATAAACGAAAAGCGCGCAGCCAAGGAGGCGGCGGAAAAAGCCGCTGCCGAAATCATCGACGACAGCGAGACCGAAGAGGCAAAAGCATAGTTTTTTGCAGCAAAAGGAGCCGTTACGAACGCCGGCTCCTTTTTCACGGAGGCTTTTTAGATGAATGCAACAATTTTACACGAAAGCGCAGGCAGGATGCACCTGCGGGTCAAATTAAAAGAACCGCAAATGAGCCTTCATCAGGCGGATCTGCTCGAGGCGTGGTTTGAAGGGCAGAGCTGGGTAAGGCGTGTCACGGTTCACGAGCGCACCTCCTGCGTGATAATACACTATGTCGGCAGCAGAGAGCAGGTTATAAAGGCAGTCGGGGGCTTTTCATGGGAGCGTGCGGAGCAAGAGATATCGCTTCCCGCTCACAGCAGCCGTGAGCTTAACCGGCAGTTTGAAGAAAAGCTCGTGTCTAAAGTTGTGGTAAAGCTTGCAAGCACGTTGTTTCTCCCCTCCCCGCTCAGGATTGCGAGGGTATTATGGCACTCGGCGCCGTTTATTTTCAAGGGTCTTTGCTGCCTTGGGCACAGAAAAATAAGGGTAGAGCTTTTGGATGCGGTTTCGGTAAGCCTGTCTATGGCACGGCGTGATTTCTCCACTGCGGGGTCGGTCATGTTTCTTTTGGAGCTGGGCGAGCTTTTGGAGGAGTGGACAAGGAAGAAATCCGTGCAGGATTTGGCGCGGAGCATGTCGTTAAATGTGGACAGAGTTTGGCTGTGCACGCCTGACGGCGAGGTGCTGACACCTGTTTCGAGTATCGGTCAGGGCGATAAAATTGTCGTCAGGATGGGCGGAGTCATACCGGTTGACGGCGTGGTTTGCGACGGAGAGGCTATGGTAAACCAGGCGTCGCTGACTGGCGAGGCAATTCCGGTGGCAAAAAGGTCGGGAAGTGCCGTTTACGCGGGAACGACCATAGCGGAAGGCAGCTGCACAATAGAAGTGCGGCAGTCGCCGGGGCAAAGCCGATATGACAGGATAGTTTCCATGATAGAGCAGTCGGAGCAGATGAAATCGGCGGCCGAAAGCAAAGCGGCAAGTCTTGCGGACAAGCTTGTCCCGTACACGTTTGCGGGAAGTCTTGTGAGCTTGATACTCACGCGAAACGTGACGAGGGCGCTGTCGGTTTTGATGGTTGACTTCTCCTGCGCTTTAAAGCTTGCCATGCCGCTTGCGGTCATTTCAGCCATGCGTCAGGCGAGCCTTGACCACATAACGGTAAAGGGCGGAAAGTTTTTAGAGGCGGTAGCCAAAGCCGATGCGATTGTGTTTGACAAGACCGGCACATTAACGCATGCATGCCCGAAGGTCGTGAGCGTAACCGGTTTCGGTGGTCACGATGAAAACGAAATGCTGCGTCTGGGCGCATGTCTTGAGGAGCATTTCCCCCATTCGATGGCAAATGCGGTTGTCGAGGAGGCAAAGCGCCGAGGCTTAAACCACGAAGAGCTTCATTCAAAGGTTGACTATCTCGTTGCGCACGGAATATCGAGCTATGTGGCAGACGAGCGTGTGATAATAGGAAGTGCGCACTTTGTTTTTGAGGACGAAGGATGCGTTATACCGGATGGCGAGCAGGACAAGTTTGATGCTATTTCGGAGGAGTACTCTCACCTTTATCTTGCGATTGACAAGCGTCTGGCGGCTGTAATATGCATTGCAGACCCGCTCAGGGACGAGGCAAAAGACGTAATAGCAAGGCTTAGAAACCTGGGCATTAAAAAGGCTGTCATGCTCACCGGAGACAGCATGCGCACCGCACGTGCGGTAGCGGCGCGCGTCGGCGTGGATGAGTTTTGCGCAGAGGTTTTGCCCGAGGACAAGGCAAGCTATGTGGCAAACCTTCGCAAGCAGGGCTGCACCGTGATAATGGTCGGAGACGGCATAAACGACTCCCCTGCGCTGTCAGAGGCCGATGCCGGAATAGCGATAAGCGACGGCGCTGCGATTGCGCAGGAAATCGCGGACATAACCATTGCGGCGCAAAGCTTATGGGAGCTTGTAAAGCTGAAAGAGCTGTCAATAGCCCTGACAAGGCGGATAAGGGACATTTACCGGTTTGTTCTCGGCTTTAACGGCAGTCTCATTGCGCTTGGAGTTGCGGGAGTGCTTGCGCCGAACGTTTCGGCAATGCTTCACAACCTTTCGACGCTGTTTATCAGCCTGCACAGCATGACTGCGCTGCCATGCAAAGAGGACAAACCGAAAAACAAATAACACACACGCGGGAAGTTTTCAAAGACGAAGGCTTCCCGCTTTTCTTATGAAAAAAATAAAATGAAAAATTTCGCCCTGATTTAAAAAATCTCTTGACAAATCAGCACGCGCGATATATCATAACATTGTTACATAACACTGTTATACGAAGGGTGTGAGCGGTCATGGAAGAAAAGGCGTCCGAGACATTGCTAAGAATAAAGCAAGCCGCTTTAGACGAGTTTTCGGACAAGGGATTTTTAGGCGCATCGCTGCGGCAGATAGTGAAAAACGCCGGCGTGACAACCGGAGCGTTTTACGGCTATTTTTCCGGCAAGGAGGCTTTGTTTGCCTCGATTGTGGAACCGCATGCCGCCGCACTGATGGGGCGGTTCATGGAGGCCGNNGGAGGCGCAGACAGAGTTTGCGGAGCTTCCCGAAAAGGAACAGCCGCTGCACATGGGCGAGGCGTCGGGAGATTACATCGACTGGATGGTCGATTACATATGCGATCACAGAGAGCCGGTAAAGCTGCTGCTCTGTCGGGCGGAGGGCACATCATACGAGCACTTCATTCACAACATGGTGGAGGCGGAGGTTGAATACACTCTGAAGTACATGGACGTGCTGCGAAGGCTCGGCAACGACATACCGGAGCTGAACCAGTCGCTTTGCCACATAATCGCAAGCGGAATGTTCAACGGCTTGTTTGAAATAGTTGTCCACGACATGCCGCGGGAACAGGCAAAACGAGATGTGGCACAGCTGCGCACATTTTACACCGCGGGATGGCTTAAATTGATGGGACAATAGCCGCTCCCCCTGTGAAATTTGCAGAAGAGATGAGCACATGTATTACATGTGCTCCGCGCGCTGCCGCTAAGGAGGCACGGCTTAATCCGGCAATCAGATGCAAAAGATTGCCTTGATATTGGGACGGAAGTCCTGTTTTTTTCGCATATTGAGTTAGCATATGCTAACTATAATAAGGAGGTAATACATATGAAAAAGCAGAAGAAAGGCGATATAGCCGCACTGCTTGAATACGCAGGCAGTCACAGGGCGCTGACCTTTTTAGGGCTGGCGCTGTCGGGAGTGTCAATGCTTTTGAGCATGGCTCCGTACATATGCATATGGCTTGCGGCAAGGGATTTGATTGCCGTTGCCCCCGACTGGGCAAAAGCCGAAAACGTCGCCGAATACGGATGGTGGGCGTTCGGGTTTGCTGTCGGCGGAATAGTCATATACTTTTTGGGGCTTATGTGCACTCACCTTGCGGCGTTTCGCACGGCTTCAAACATACGCAAAAAGGGCGTTGCGCATCTGATGAAAGCGCCGCTCGGGTATTTTGACTCAAACGCATCGGGGCTTATAAGAGGGCGTCTTGACGCAGCGGCGGCCGACACCGAGACGCTTCTTGCGCACAACCTTGCGGACATCGTGGGAACGGTTGTATTGTTTGTTGCGATGATCGTCATGATGTTTGTTTTCGACTGGAGAATGGGCGCCGCATGCCTGCTTGCTGCGGTAATATCGGTCATTGCGATGTTTTCCATGATGGGCGGCAAGAACGTAGGGCTTATGGCGGAGTACCAGGCCGCGCAGGACAGAATGACAAAGGCGGGAACGGAATATGTTCGAGGAATACCTGTCGTGAAGATATTCCAGCAGACCGTTTATTCCTTCCGCGCGCTGAAAGAGGCAATCGAGGACTACAGCACAAAGGCTGAATACTATCAGTCAAACGTCTGCCGTGTGCCTCAGTCGGTAAACCTGACATTTACCGAGGGTGCGTTTGTATTTTTGGTGCCGGTTGCGCTGTTTTTGGCACCGGGAGCGCTTTCTTCGGGGGATTTTGCGGGCTTTGTGACAAACTTCGCTTTTTATGCGGTGTTCTCGGCGATAATATCAACCGCACTTGCAAGGATAATGTTTGCCTCTGCGGGAACTATGCTTGCGCAGACGTCTATGGGACGAATCAATCAGGTCATGAGTGCTCCGACGCTCACGCCTCCCTCAAATCCCAAGGTTCCAACCTCAAACCGCGTCGAATTTAAGGACGTCAGCTTCAAATACGAAGGCGCCGAAACCTTTGCCCTCAGCCATGTGTCGTTTGCGGCGGAGGCGGGTCAGACAATAGCGCTTGTAGGGCCGTCAGGCGGAGGAAAGACCACAGCCGCAAGCTTAATCCCGCGCTTTTGGGATGCGACAAGCGGCACGGTTGAAGTGGGCGGCATAGACGTTAAGCAGATAGACCCGCATGTGCTGATGGACAAAGTTGCGTTTGTGTTCCAAAACAGCAGGCTGTTTAAGGCGTCAATACTTGAAAACGTCCGAGCCGCAAAGCCAAACGCCACGATTGAGCAGGTGATGGCGGCGCTTCGCACGGCGCAGTGTCAGGACATACTTGAAAAGCTGCCGGACGGAATTAACACGCAGATAGGCTCTGAAGGAACATACCTGTCCGGCGGCGAGCAGCAGCGCATAGCGCTTGCACGTGCTATCTTAAAGGATGCGCCGATAGTGGTTCTTGACGAGGCCTCGGCGTTTGCCGATCCGGAAAACGAGGTGCTTATTCAAAAGGCGTTTTCCGCGCTCACAAAAGACCGCACCGTTATTATGATAGCTCACAGGCTTTCCACTGTTGTAGGTGCAGATCAGATAGTTGTTTTGGACGAAGGACGGGTTGTCGAAAAAGGCACGCATGAGCAGCTTGCCGCAGCTGACGGGCTGTATGCCAAGATGTGGGCCGACTACAACCACGCCGTTATGTGGAAACTCACAGGCGACAAGGAGGCAAAATAAATGTTCGGCAGGAAATTTCAGCGCAAGTATGCTTTGACCGATCAGGGCGTGAAAAACACGAAAAAGGGTGCGTTTTGGACGGTCATAGTCAACCTGATAGTTATGTGCGGAGTGGGA
Source organism: Ruminococcus sp. UBA1828 (assembly GCA_002338885.1). Classification (GTDB taxonomy): domain Bacteria; phylum Bacillota; class Clostridia; order Oscillospirales; family Ruminococcaceae; genus Faeciplasma; species Faeciplasma gallinarum. Next base: position 13,922 of record DDJI01000021.1, read on the forward strand.
ATACTCTATTTGATGATGGCAGGGTTTATGGGCACGCTTACAGACGGCGATCCCCTGCCGAGCGCAGTTCTTATAATATCGCTGACCGTGCTGTTTGTGATATTGTCCTTTGTGACGCACATTCAGCAGTACGTGTGCACGTACGGGCTTGTGTACAATGAGGTCAAAAACACCCGCCTGAGCTTGGCGGAGCGGCTAAGAAAGCTCCCCCTCGGATACTTCGGAAAGCGCGACCTTGCGGATTTGACAGAAACGCTTATGGGAGATGTAAACCGCATGGAGCACGTATGGAGCCATGTGTTGGGCTACCTCTACGGAGCATATATTTCCACGGCAATTATTGCGGTATGCCTTTTGATATACGACTGGCGGCTTGCAATAGCATGCCTGTGGGGCGTGCCGGTTGCTTTCGGGCTGCTCTTCGGCAGCCGCAAGCTCGCCGCAAATGCATCCAAGCGCACAAAGAAAGCTGCGGTTACAGTGTCTGACGGAATACAGGAGGCGCTTGAAAACGTGCGTGAAATACGCGCGACAAACCAGGAAAGCAGATATCTCGACGGCTTGAACAAAAAGATAGACGACCACGAAAGAACCATGATACGAGGAGAGCTGTCAAACGGGCTGTTTGTCAATGCGGCAAGCGTCATAATGCGCTTAGGCGTTGCGACAACCATTCTTGTGGGCGCAAATCTGATACTTGCGGGGCAGATAGATTTTATGCTGCTGTTCTTGTTTTTGCTCGTCATCACAAGGGTGTATGCTCCCTTCGATCAGAGCCTTGCGCTCATAGCTGAGATGTTTATTTCTCAGGTATCGGCCGACCGCATGAACGAAGTATATGAAATGCCTACTGCTGAAGGCAGCAAGGAATTTAAGCCGAACGGCCACAGCATAGTATTTGACCATGTCAGCTTTGCATACGACGACAAAAACGGCAAGGACGTGTTAGACGATGTGAGCTTCACCGCAAAAGAAGGCGAAATAACCGCGCTCGTCGGGCCTTCCGGCTCCGGAAAGAGCACATGCGCAAAGCTCGCGGCAAGGCTGTGGGACGTGACGGGCGGAAGTATCAAAGTCGGCGGAGTGGACATATCCACCGTAGACCCCGAGACGCTTTTGAGCGATTATTCAATGGTATTTCAGGACGTTGTGCTCTTTGACGACACCGTGATGGAGAACATCCGCTTAGGAAAGCACGGTGCGACGGATGAAGAAGTCCTCGCCGCCGCAAAGGCAGCAAACTGCGATGAGTTTGTGCGCAAGCTGCCAAACGGCTACAACACCGCTATAGGCGAAAACGGAACAAGGCTTTCGGGCGGAGAGCGTCAGAGGATATCGATAGCAAGGGCGCTTTTGAAGGATGCGCCGATAGTGCTGCTTGACGAGGCAACCGCAAGCCTTGATGTCGAGAACGAGACAAAGGTTCAGGGTGCGCTTTCACGGCTTCTTTACGGCAAGACCGTTTTGGTCATAGCGCACAGGATGAGAACCGTTGAGGCGGCGGACAAAATCGTCGTTTTGGCCGACGGAAAGGTTGCGCAGGTTGGTGCGCCCGAAAAGCTTATGGCTGAGAACGGATTGTTTAAGAGAATGGTTGAGCTGCAAAAGCAAAGTGCAGGATGGAAACTTGAATAAAGCAAGCATCACTACTTGGGCATACATATAAAAAGAACGGGACGGATAGTTAATCCGTCCCGTTCTTTTTGTGCAGATATATATCAGGTCTGTGTATGGCGTGTAACTTAAATGGGTTTTGGCATGCGTACTCCGTTATCTTTTACGGCTCAGCCATCGCCGGCACAATGTACAGGCAATCACCTTTGATGAGATTTATCCTCGGTTTTAGCCACTCTGCCGTCCTCAAGGTGAATAATCCTGTCACAGTCGGTGAGGGTTGAGCGCCTGTGCGAAACTATGAGCACCATTTTGTCGCTACATTCATCCCTGAGCGTTTGCAAAAGCTCCTTTTCATGCAGCACATCAAGGCTGCTTGTAGGCTCGTCCATCACAATGACATCGGGGTTCATCAGCATTGTGCGCGCTATTCCCACGCGCTGACGCTCTCCGCCGGACAGCCTTGCAGCCATCTGTCCCATCTGTGTATCGTATCCGTCTGGGAGGGTTTTTATGAAATCGGCTATTCCCGCTCTTTTAGCGGCCTGCTCTATTTCCTGTGCCGAGGCGTCAGGTCTGCCCAAAGCGATATTTTGCGCAATACTTCCGTCGAACAAGAACGTGTCCTGCTCCAAAACTGCGATTCTCGAATGAAGTTCATTCAGGGATATGTTTTCTATCGGTATGCCGTTTAAGAGGATTTGTCCCTCCGATACATTCCAAAAGCGCAGAAGAAGTCTTAAAACAGTGGATTTTCCGACGCCGCTCTGACCTACTATTCCTATCTTTTCGTTTCCCGAAACGCTCAGGCAAAAGTCTTTCAGAACGCTCTTTGTCTCGCAAGCGGGTGCGCCGTCACATTTTCCATATGAAAATCCGACGTGGTCAAATTCAATGCTGTGGATTTTGCCGCAGGGCTGCGGCTCAGGCGATTCTGTGACCTGCGGCGAAGTGTCCTCAATCTGAAACAGGCGTTCGGCGGCGGCATACGTTTCAAGAAGGCTTGAGACCACCGTCGTCAGCGACTGAGTGGAGGAAAACGAAGCGGATGCGACAAACGAAAGCACGACAGTGCCTATAGGGTTCGGCGCTCCGGATGCGGCAAGCCACGAAGCCACGGCTATGACCAAAATCCTCGCCAGGTATACAAAGAACGCAGGAGCCGCAGAAACCGTTTGTCTGTGGAGTGTCATTCCGTGAGCTGCGCGGTTGATTTCGGCATTCTTTTGACGCACCTGTTCCATCTTTTTTGCGCCGAAGCCGAAAATCTGTATATCGCGCAAGCCGTATACGCTTTCAAGGACAAGCGATTTCATCTTGCCCAAGCCCGCTCTGTATCTCATGCCGACGCCCCGTCCCGCCTTTACGGCTATAAGGGGAAACACCACGCTGACTATCAGGTAAACGGGCAAGAGCACCGCAGCAAAGAGCGGTTGATACCACAGCGCCAGTCCCAAGGTGACGCATGGCAGGATTATAACCGTAAACATCGGCCCGATCGTGTGTGCAAAGAAGAATTCAACGGTTTCTATGTCCGAAACGGCGATGCTCAAGATGTCGCCCTTTTCTTTATCCATAAGGCATGCCGGTGCGAGCTTTCTTATGGTCTCAAACAGCTTTACTCTCATGCCCGCCAAAAGCTCATACGCCCCTGCGTGCGAGACCACGCCCTCAAAATACCTGCCCAAAACTATAAGCAGCGCCGACAAAGCCATGAGCGCACCGTACAGCCATGCAAAGCCTTCAACCATGCCTGCGCACACAAGCAGCAGCATTGCCCCGAATCCCATAAGTCCCAGCTGAGCTAAGTTGCCCACAATGCTTGCTATGGTGGAGACAACGAGTTTGCGCTTTGCGGGAGCGGCCATATGCAAAAGCCTCTTTGTCATCGTGGGAACGGAGTATGCAAACTTTTTTCTTCTCGAGGGCTTATTATGCATTTTCCTCACGCTCCTCTCCCAGTTTCTCGAGCTTTTCCTGCTCATAAACAAGGCTGCGGTACAGTCCGCCGCGGCTCATAAGTGTTTCGTGCGTGCCGCTTTGAGATATGGCGCCGTTTTCCAAAACGTAAATGATATCGGCGTTTTGTATGGTGGAAAGTCTGTGTGAAATGATTATCAGCGTTTTAGAACCCGAAATGTCGTTTATGCAGTTCCAGATCTCCTGCTCGCTGTCCATATCTACGCTCGACGTTGCCTCGTCAAATATGATGTATTCCGCCTTGCAAAGGAGCGCTCTCGCTATTCCTATCTTTTGACGCTGACCGCCGGAAAGCTTTTCGCCCGCATCACCGACCGGAGTGTTGAGTCCCTCCGGCTGAGCTGCAATCCAGTTATCGAGGCGAACCTCTCTCAGCACCTCCAAAAGCTCGCCGTCGGATGCATCGGGGGCTGCCATGCGCAGATTTTCCGCCACTGTTCCGCTGTACAGGCTGACTGTCTGCGGAACCATTATTATATGCCTGCGCAGCTCATCGGGAGTCATGATTGTTACGTCTCTGCCCTCGATAAGGATTCTGCCCTGCTCGGGGTCATAAAAGCGCATCAGCAGCGCGGCGATGGTTGACTTTCCGCTTCCGGACAGACCCACAAGCGCCGTCGATTTGCCTTTCGGGATGTCAATGGACACGTCCTTTAAAGCCGCTCCCCTGCCGCGATAGCTAAAGCTGATATTCTCTAAGCGTATGCCGTCATATGGATGCTCTTGCGTGGGGAGATTCGGGTTATACGGGCGTGAAGTGTCAATTGCCAAAAGCTTTTCAACCTTATCCGCCGCGGAAACGCCTGCAAGTGCAGAATGCGTTGCGCTCATAAGCGTTCTGACCGAGCCGAAAAAGCCAAAGGAAAGCATGAGCACCATAAGGCCGTCAGAAAAAAGTATCTTTCCGGAGGTCATCTGCCATGCGGCAATAAAAGCCGAAACCGCAACCGCTCCGTATATCAAACCGTCCGTGAGGAAAAATGACGAAAAGTTCACCTTCATCACGTCCATGACCTTCTTGTTGAAGTTCTGCGACTTCTCGCAAAGGGTTTTCTGTCTGTCCTCGTCCCGCCCAAAGAGTTTAAGCGTTCCGATTCCCCTCACGCTTTCCAAATAATATCCGGTCAAGTCCTCCATGGAGTCCCAATACTCCGTTTTCAGCTTTTCAATATGTCTGCGGAAAACATTGTTCAAAGGCAGGAGCATAATGGATATGACGAACAGTATGACAGCCGACGCAAAAGAAACGCTTTGCAGCTGAAAGAACAGATAAATCGGCGCGGCTATGCTGTATATCAAGCCCGGCAGGTATCTGCTGTAATAAATCTGCATTGATTCGACGCCGTCCACCGAGGACGTTATGGCGGATGTCGGACCCATCTTTTCGATGTTGCCCACGTCAAGTGTCAGAACCTTTGAAAAAATGTCGGTGCGCAGCGACTGGCGTGCCTTTGCCGTACAGCGATACTCCGCCTCTCCCGTCAAAAGCTCGAGCACAAGCATTGCCGCCGCAATTGCAAGCGCCGACAGCACCGCACCGACGGCGTCGGATACGGTCATCGAGGGCGAAGATATATTTCCCAAAAATCCGGACATCACCTTAGAAAACTGCGCAAGCCCCACCAAAACCGCAAGCTTCAGTGCGGCTATTAAGATTATCCACCGCCACAGACCCTTTGCCATCCTGAGCAAGGTCTTATTTAAAAGCAGCATGTAATTCCCTCTTTCTATATGCAAAGCGTATTTTCTATACAATCAATAAGCCGCGCATCACGCTCGTGCTGTGAGCGGCAGCCTGATTATCATTATAGTTAGCTTATGCTAACTTGTCAAGAATCCTTTTTACACGGCGCCTTTGATGTAAAAAGGCTAAGCGAGCCGAAAAATTTCAGCTCGATTAGCCCGATCAACGATTTGTCTTGCGTAAAACCCATGCGGCGGGTCAGCTATTTGCCGTTTCGCTGCTGCGGGGGTTTTTAAATTTCCTTCCGACTGCGATCAGTCCCACGATTAAGACCAGCGGGAACACCGTTGCGGCAAGCAAACCTGTTTTGAGGTTTCCGCCCGCGGCGTCTGAAATGCTGCCGACTATTGCAGGGCTGAGCGTCGCGCCCAAGTCACCCGCCAAAGCCAAAAAGGCAAACATAGCCGTGCCGCCTTTGGGGCACTTTTGGGACGACAGGCTTATAGTGCCCGGCCACATGATGCCGACCGATATTCCGCACAAGGCGCATCCCGCCAAGCCTACAATCGGCACGGCGGACAGGGATGCGGCAAGGTAACACACTGCGCACAGCACGCCGCATGCAAGCATCGCTTTAATCAAATCGAGCTTTTCGCTCATTTTTCCGTAAAACACTCTGGACGTTCCCATGAACACCGCAAACAGGCATGGTCCGGCAAGGTCTCCTACCGTCTTTGTAACTCCCATCGCCGACTCGGTAAATGCGGACGCCCACTGAGCCATAGCCGCTTCGGACGCTCCCGAGCAGACCATAAGCAAGATGAGCAGCCAAAACAGCGGCAGCTTTAAAAGCTGAACGGGTTTCATGCTTTCCCCGTCTGAAACAAGTTTTTCAATGGGGCATGTCATGAAATTGAATATGTTCACAAGAGGTATCAGCGCCCATATCAAGCTGAGTATCTGCCATTTATCGGTGCCGAATATTGAAAAGAACAGTGTCGAAACCAAGATAACTCCCACTGCTCCCCAGCAGTAGAAGGAGTGGAGCAGGCTCATCATTCCGCCCTTGTTTTCAAACGGGCATGCCTCGACAATCGGGCTGCCGAGGACTTCTATAAGGCCGCTTCCCACGGCGTAAAGCACGACGGACAAAAGTATTCCCGCAAACGGGTTAGAAAGCACATCCGGCAGCACAGCCATCAGCACAAGTCCCGCTGCCGACAGCGCCTGCGAGAACACCGTGCATGTGCGGTAGCCGATCTTGTCCACAAACTTTGTAGCGGCAAAATCGGTCAGCAGCTGCGTCAAGTAGAACACAAACGGTATCATGGCTATCTTCTCAAGCCCGATTCCGTATGCATCCTTAAAGGTCAGGAACAAAAGCGGCGCAAAGTTTGCCGCTATAGCCTGCGTTATAAAGCCGAGATAGCATGCCGCAAGCGTCTTTTTATAGTTTTTACGTTCAGTCATAAGCTGCTCCCCTTTTCTTCACGGGTAATTTTAAACACAGGGAGTAGTATATCATCGAGACGCGCAAATGCATAGGCACAAAACGCCCCGTCAAGGTCACTATTTACCCGAAAATCTATCGCTGCTCGGGGCGCAGCCGTATATTTTTCTGTACAGGCGGCTAAAATAGCCGACAGAATTAAAGCCGCATGAAGAGCTTATTTCCTGAAGAGACAGATTAGACGTTTTAAGAAGCTTTTGCGCAGCTTGCAGCCGATACCGGATGAGCACTTCCACCGGAGACATGCCCATATATGCGTTAAAGCAGCGTTCCGCCTCGCTGCGGCTTATATTTGCGGCGTCCGCAATGTCGGCAAGCCTCACCGCTTGGGCGTAATGCTCGTATATATATGAAAGCATTTTTGAATTCGTATTTGCGTGTGTATCTGGACACGGGTGCTGTGACGCTTAGGTATGCTGTCAAGGTTTGAAAATATGCGCTCAAATATCTCACTCAAGCTGCGTTGAACAGACATCTCATAACACGGTTTTTTCTCGTCCATGCTTTGATAAATGCTCTTTGCCATGCGGTTTACGTCGTCATGCCACCCGCTTTTTCGGTTGAAAACGACACATGAAAGCTCATCACAGCAAGCTATCGGGCTGATGTATTTTTTATATATCATGCTGTCCTCAGGAGCTATTGCCGACCCTGCGAAAACGATATTCGGCACAGGGTCAGTGCGCCCTTCTGAGATCTGCCTGATGCCGTGCATGACATTTCCGTTCACAAATATGCTGTCTCCCGGATTTAGAACGACGTGTTCCGTGCCGACTTGAAAATCCAACGCTCCGATTGTTGCAGTGGCTATTTCAAATTCGGGGTGCCAATGTATCGGGCCGGTGAGGTCACCAAGATCCGCAAGCTCGTTGCAAAAATATACAACCGGAAACTCCGTAAGATCATAGCTTATCTGTTCTCTAAGCCCGTGATCAAGTACTATAGGCATTCATTTATCACCCCAAGTAGCTGATTGTTTGTTTTGCTGCGCGCATGCCTGACAAAATTTCGACAATGTTTATTGTACCATAGAATACGTATAAAAGCAAACGCACGCATGACAGGCCACTCAGGAATTTAAAAAAATAAGCTCACAAAAAGGACGCTGCCGGCATTTAAACCGACAGCGCCTTTTTCGCGAGGAAGGGGGGATAATTATATGAAAAAGTTAAATCTGTGAAATTTATCGTTCATGCGAGTATGATTACTTGCCTGCGCGTATGTTTTTAACGGTCTTTTTTTCTATGCTGAGATGTTCGTAAACCCTGACTCCGCCGTTGCCGACAGGCGCTTGAGCCAAAAGTCCGACCTTTATAACGGGTTCGGCGGGAAGGTGGAAGTATCTCATCATATAAAAGTTCGTGCCGTCCGTAGAGTAGTGAAATGCAAAGTTATTTCCGACCCTGCAAACCTGAAGCCAAGCGGAGTTGCCGTCTAAATTACAGCCGTTGGCGTCGTCGGAGTCGCCCTTTGTGACCACGCTTACCGCGGCATGCGTGCCGAAATCGGTCAGCTCATAGCAGCATTTTGCCCAGCAATTCATATCTTTCATAACCATTACGGAAGCAGAATCATAGGTATCTTTAAATTCGTGGGACACTTTTACTCTTAAAACAAAGTCCCCTTCTAATTCAGTATAGTAATACGGCGCGTTGCAAAGCGACTCGGGGAGTATTCCCTCCTCGCATTCGTCAATGCTGCCGCAGAAGAAATCTGTCTGAGGCGGTGCAACAATCTCTATTCTATCGTTTGTCTGCCTTATAGTGCTTTCGTTCAGCCATTTAAAATCCATAAATAACGTCCCTCCGTTATGATGTTTAAATGCATTATAACATCGGCATCTGCAGAAATAAAGGCACAATAGCACTGATTAAAGGCACTATTTACCCAAGATAAAGATGCTCAGCTTATGGATACGGCACAGATCGTCTTGCTGTGGCGGCGCATATGCACAGATTTAAAGCCCTTAGTTATGAGTGATTACCCGCAGCTAAGGGCATGCGCTCCATCATGCAGCATGGCTGGCCCATCGCTAAAGCAAGCCATACGCTTCGGCTTAAAAGCATATCGGCCGTGAAGTCGGTAAGCGTGCATCAGCCTTGGCTCTGCGTGATTTTTTTGCCGCAATAAGGGCAGTATTCGCCGATTCCCTGCTGTAGTTTTCCGCAATGCGGGCATTTTATTTTGCGTGCAGTTAATCTGATGCAAATCAGCCCGCCAAACATAAGCACAAGGCACGGAATCAAGACGTATGCCGTGGTGCGAATGATGTTTTCGTCCATCTCGTAAACGGCGACGCCCATGACAGCAAATGTTATCACTGTGGCAACCGCCGATATGGCAGTAATCAAAACTATCACCTTTTTCATTGTGGCACCCCCTCATAAATTTGATTGCGGAAAACTGCGAGAACGGCAGGCGTTCTCCTCGTTTGCACGCTTATTTTTTCATCAGGTCTGCGCCGCTCTGCCACGCCTGACCGACCTTTTCGCCAACGGCATAGTAGCCGTTTTTCATTTGGTCAAATGCAAAAGCATGGATTTTTCCGGCGTCAATCTTTCCTGAGTCATCCAAAATCTTTTCATCGGCAATCACATTGACAATCTTTCCGAGAACGCGCAAACCATAGGGCTGAGACTGCATTTGCACAACCTCGCACTCTAAGGTGAGCGGATATTCTGTGATGACAGGCGCATCTACCCTCTCGCTCTTCACAGCGTGAAGACCTGTGCGCTCGAATTTATCCGGCATCTTGTTTGAGCTGGCAATTCCAAGGAAGTCGGACTCCCGCAGAGTATCTGTTCCGGGAACGGAAAGGGTGAAGGCTTTTCTAAGCTGAAGGTTGGCCACTGTTTTGTGGTCAGATTCCAAATTAAGTGCCACCATATCCTCGGCGCAAATTCCGCCCCACGCCATCATCATAACATCAACCGTATTATCTTCGTTGTAAGTGCCGATCATATAAGTCGGCATAGGAAACAAGTAAGGCTGTACGCCCAAATCTTTTGACATAAACCGCATCTCCTTTTTTCATAGCAAGATTGACTTTATCTGCTGTTGATACTATAATCATAACATGAGTGAACAAAAAATCAAGTACGCACATTAAGGTGCGATACTAACGTAAAAGCAGTATACATGCATCTAGGAGAGTGTATAATGAGCATTGAGTGCATAAAAGACGCCAATTTAGAGGATACAGGGTTTAGTTACACCATGTCCCTAATCCAAGGGAAGTACAAGATATTTATTCTGTACGCTCTGGCAGAGTTCAAGGTTGTGTGCTATAATGAGCTGAAAAGGTATATAAAGAATATATCATTTAAAGCGCTGAGTGCAGCTTT
>DDJI01000035.1 GCA_002338885.1 Ruminococcus sp. UBA1828
CTATGGAAGAGGGAATAGAGTTTATGTTCCTCACTAACCCGGTGGAAATTATCGGCGATGAAAAGGGATGCGTCAGCGGCGTAAAGTGCGTAAGCATGCGGCTCATGGAACCCGGCGCAGACGGAAGAAGGGCTGTTAAAGCAATCGACGGCTCTGAGCACGTAATCCCGATAGACGCGTGTATAATGGCAATAGGAACATCTCCTAACCCGCTTATACGTTCGACAACTCCCGGCCTTGATGCAAACAAAAAAGGCTGCTTGGTAGTAGATGAAAACATGCTCACGACCAAAGAAGGCGTTTATGCCGGAGGAGATGCCGTCACGGGTGCTGCAACGGTAATTTTAGCTATGGGAGCGGGCNNCCGCCGCAAAAGCCATAGATGAATACATAAAATCGCTTTAACTATTGAAAAACGCGCCGGCATGTGATATACTACCTTTTACGTTATTAATTTTTACGGAGGATTCAGCATGGTTTCATTTATCACCGTTTTAACATCAAATACAGCTACAGCTTCTTCGGCATCTTTAGGATGGACGTCGATTATTTGGCTGGTCCTTTTGCTTGTTGCATTTTACTTAATTCTTATAAGACCTCAGCGCAAAAAAGAAAAGAAAGACGCTGAAATGAGAAAGAATATTCAGATCGGCGACGAGATTGTAGCCGCCGGCGGAATAGTAGGTATCGTTTGCAAGCTCGAGGAGGAGACTCTTGTAATAGAAACAGGCAGTGACAAAAGCAAGCTCAGGATAAGACGCTGGGCTGTGTCCCAGAACTTAGACGCCGAGAAGGAAGCGTCTGCCGCAGCTGCTGCCGCCAAGGAAGCAAGAGAAACCGCAAAGGAAAACGCGAAAAAGAAGAAAAAAGGCGAGGATCTGGCCATAGAAAAAGACTGAGACGTCTAAAGCAAACGGTTCTCACGCCTAAAAGGTCTAATAACATTTATCTCCGAATATCAATTATACAAGCAGTGTAATTGGTGTTCGGAGTTTTTTTATTCCTCTAAGCTTACGCACGAATAAGAGGTGTGATAGATATGATTTTTGGAATTAGACGAGGCATGACAGCAGGAACCTTGGTTTTAGCGGCGGCCATTGTTTTAATTTCGCTTGTGGCTGCGTTTGCAGACATCCCCAAGAATATAATTGACGCTGCCGCGCTTTTGTCGGTATCTTTATCCGCATACGTGTGTGCATACGTTTCAACGCAAACGTGCCGGCACAAAGGACTTTTGCAGGGCGTCATATGCTCGGGAATATACTGTGCCGCAATGATTGTCGGATGTGTAGTTTCAAACGGCTATGTAAGCGGATTTTGCATGCTTAAAGCGGTTTTTTGCATAATCTTCGGGGCTGTCGGCGGCATAAAAGGAATAAACACAAAAAAGACTTTAAAGCCATGAGCCGTCATATTGGCGGTCAAGCTTTCATAGATTGATATAGAACAATATGCGGCATAAGTAATCTGTGAAGGGATGATAAAAATGACGACAGGCATACAAAACGCAGCGCAGCTGCTGCAAGGGAGCATAAAAAACGCTCTTTTAGCGGCGGCNNAAAATAAACGAGATAAGACTGAGACTAAACAAGCACGTAAGTTTTTCGGCGGGCGGTAAAAACATGTACTTAGCACGTGACGGGAAGATATGCGAAAGCGCCACAGGCTGCCTTACAGCAAACGAATCGGATATAGAATACGCCTTCAAAACTGCGTATTCCTATTCGCTCCACAGCTATTCAAAAGAGCTTGCCATGGGATATGTCACTACTCGCGGCGGAAACAGAGTGGGCATATGCGGCACGGCAGTGACATCCGGATGCGAAAACGCAAGCGTTGAGTCTGTTAAATACATATCAGGAGTAAACATAAGAATCGCAAGGCAGGTAAAGGGCTTTGCGGACAGGCTGTTTGCGGAGTGCTTTTGCAGCTCTTTGTCAGGCGTTTTAATTGTCGGACCTCCGTCATCAGGAAAAACAACTCTGCTGCGCGACTTGGCAAGGCTTGTCGGCTCATGCGCAAGACTTTGCATAATAGACTGTCAGAACGAAATATCCGCAACATATCGAGGAAACTCCGAAAATGACATAGGCGAGCTTACAGACGTGTTTGTGGGTTATCCAAAGCACAGCGGCGTCTCCACGGCAATACGTGTGATGTCTCCGCAGGTGATTATGGTAGATGAAATAGGTTCGGAGCAAGACCTTGTTTCGCTTGAATACGCACTCCACTCGGGCGTAAAGCTCATAACCGCAGTGCATGCAAAAAACTTGGAGGACGCACTGAAAAAGCCTTGCATTAAGGCGCTTGTGCGGGAAAATGCATTTGAATACGCTGCCGAGCTTAGCGATGGCTTTGATTACGCGGTGACGAAAATTGCTTAGAGCGCTTCTTTGCATGGCGGTGCCGGCTCTTACGCTTTTAATATCTTATGACGCGGTTTTAAGGCTGCGCAAGCGCCTTAACATGACAAAAGACCTGTACCGCACAGCGGACAAAATGCTTGCCATGCTCAAATACCGCTCGGCTGACGTGTATGAAATGTGCGACGTATGCTTTGATTCGGTGAAATCTTTTGACGCAGCGGCTTTTAAGTCTATACACGATAACTTTTCCGATGAGTGGCAAAAAGCATGCAGGCAAACTGTTTGCGAGCTTGAATGCGACGCATACAGCGCATTTGAGGGCATAGCGGATTATCTTGGCATGTATGACCTTGAGTCGCAGACAAAGAGACTTGAGTACACATGCGAGCAATTGCAAAAATCATGCCAAAGATGCGAAAGCGAGCTTGCAAAAAAGAAGAAACTGTATCTTTGCATGGGCGCGTTTGCAGGAATAATAATTTGCATGATAGTAATATGAGGTAATGCATATGGACGTTGACTTGATTTTCAAAATAGCCGGTGTCGGAATAATAGTTGCGGTTTTGAGTCAGCTTTTAAAGCGCTCCGAAAGAGATGAACAGGCGCTCATGATAACGATAGCGGGACTTGTCATAGTGATGCTGATGCTTGTGAGCGAAATATCTCGGCTCTTTGACACAATTAAGAGCACTTTCGGGTTCTGATGGATATAATTGCAGTGTCCGTAGTGTGCATAGCGTCGGCAATAATCGCAAAGGTAATTCAGCCAACAAACCGCGATTTGGCTGCACTGCTGTCTATCACAGCCGTTGTAGTTGTCGCAGCGGTGATAATAGGCGACATATCCGAGGTGATATACGGACTTTTGCACACGGTGGAGTCAGCCGGAATAAAAACCGATTACATATCGATTTCCTTTAAAGCGCTCGGAATATGCTATGTCAGCGAAATTGCCTCGTCGTCCTGCCGAGATTGCGGCGAGTCGGCTTTAGCGGGCATAGTTGACATATCCGCGCGTGTGGCAGTTGCACTTGTGTGCCTGCCGTTGGTTAAAAGCTTTATAGACGTGATACAAAACATACTGGAGTTTTAAATGAAAAGACTGTATAACACCGCCTTAGCTTTTGCCGCACGATGCATAGTGATTGTGTTTGCTGCGGCATTACTAAGCTTGCAGGCAGGCGCATCGGGCGTGCAAAGCGATGTCTCCGACGCTTTGAGCGGAGTGGATCTATCTGCGGCAGACGAGTTTTTAGACGATAACGGAGTGGACATGTCCGACCCCGAGAGCATTTCCAATGTCGGAGCGGGAGCAATACTCGGTTATCTTTTTGATGTTCTCAAATCGGCAATATCGTCGCCTTTAAAAATCCTCCTCACTGTCGTGGTTATTGCGCTTGTCTGTGAAGTGACCAAATCCGCATCGACATCGGCAGGCATAGGCGGGCAGGTGTTTGTAATCATATGCTTTTTGGCTGTATCCCCGCAGATTATAAACACATTTTCGGACATGCTCCTTGCGACATCGTCCATGCAGGCGTTTACAGCTTCATACATACCCATATTTGCCGCTATCACCGCAGCGTCAGGAAACATGGGCGCCGCAACGTCCTACAGCGCGCTTGTTTTATACGCCGCAGAAAGCGTTACGGCAATATCCACCGCTATATTAAAGCCGGTTTTAGCTTGCATGCTCGTCCTCGCTTGCGCACAGGCGATAAGCGGCGAACTGCCTGATCTGACCGGAACGCTGCGAAGAGTTTTCACCGGAATCACCGGAGCAGTCATGACCGTGTTTGTCGGTGTCATAGGCTTGCAGACGGTCGTCGGAAGGACAAGCACAAACATAGCCTTGCGGACGGGAAAGTACCTCGTTTCAAGCTTTGTGCCGGTGATAGGAATGTCTTTATCCGAATCGTACAAAACAGTCATGGTGAGCATAAGCGCAATGAGATCCGCCGTAGGTGCGCTCGGCATCATAGTTATAATAATTATTCTCAGCGTCCCGATAATAACCATGTGGGTTCACAAGCTCATATTTAACATTTGCGAGTGGCTGTGTGCAATCACAAACTCTACGGCGCTTGCATCACTCATGCGAGGCATTGCGGATGTATACTCGCTTTGCGTCACACTCTTGCTGATATACTCGATGATGTTCATCATCGCAACCGGCATGCTTATTGTCTTAGGAGGCGAGGCATACATATGACGTTTTTAAAAAACCTGACGCTCTCAATATGCGTTTTGTCAGTTGTGTACCTGATAGTCAGCATGCTTTCTCCGGACAGATACAAGCGCCAGATAAGAGCGGTTTTAAGCCTGATATGCGCAGTGACGGTTGCCGGCGTTATACTCGGTTCGGCGGACGAGGACTTTGAAACGGGAATAGATATAAACGGCTCGCAAAGCCTGTCGGGCAGTCAGGAGTATGCGACAAATCTCATTTTATCCGAGCTTGAATCTAAGCTTGACGAGCAAATAGGGAACATGATGCTTCAAAGCGGAGTGCCGGTAGAAAAAATATCGGTCAAGACTAATATCGACGACGAGGGCAGCATATTTATTAGTGAAATAAGCATGACCGTAGACGGCTCAAAAGATGAGTACGAGCAAAAAATCAAAGGAATAACAAGCGAAAAGATAGGTGAAGTGAGCATGAATCTGACCTTCTCGGAGGACAACAATGGAGCATAAATCATTAAAGGAATTCTTCGCACAAAGGTTCAAGCTCTCTAAAAAAACAGCGGTGTATCTTCTTGCTGCGCTTTTAGCCGTCATACTTTTACTCGCAACCGGCAACAGGGAAGATACCGCCGAAACGGCATCCGACGCTTCTTATCCCGAATCTGACGCCATGTTTTCTAAGAATATGACAAGTCAGCTTGAGGATATCATCTCTAAAATAGACGGCGTAGGCGATGTGTCAGTCATGCTTACAACCCGCGGCTCATCGGAAATTGTGTATGCCGAGGATACCCAAAAAGACGAGCTTGACAGAAAGACCGAAACCGTAATAATCGGCAGCAAGGAGGCGTTAGTAAGAAAAATAGAAAATCCCGAAATCACAGGCGTGCTTATTGTATGCGACGGAGGCGATGACATCGGCGTGAAGGAAAAAGTAATCAATGCAGTTTCAACGGTGTTAAACATACCGTCAAACAGAGTGTACGTAACAAATTCATCTAAGGAGAGATTGCAATGACAAGCGCAAATAAAAAATTCAAGATTGATTTTTCAAAGTTCCACTTTAAGTTCGGCAAAAAGCAAATCATTTTAACATGCTTAACCCTTCTTCTCGGCATAGCCGTGTTTGCAAACTATGAGCTGTCTAAGCAGAGCCTTAAACCGACAGAAGTCATGGAAGGCATAGACATGGACGGCGAGTACGGAGAGCTTCAATATGTCAACGGAACAGAGCTTGAAACCTACACATCGGAAGACTACTTTGCACAGGCAAGACTTAATAAGCTTACGTCTCGAGACGAGGCGGTGGAAACCTTGAAGATGATGCTTGAGGGTCAGGACATAACAAGCGAAGAGGCGGCAACCTACACGCAGGATGCGGTTGTCATTTCGTCGCTTATAGAAAGCGAAACCGTTATTGAGGACCTTATTAAAGCTTCGGGATTTGAGGACTGCNNTCAGCACAAATTAAAGACATCCTCTTGTCCGAAGTAGACGTTGCAAATGAAAATATAAGAATTTTTGAAGTAAAGTAGTTGTCGGCTTGACGGTTTTGTGGTATACTGAAGCTGTATAATTGTCTATAGATAAATTGGTCTGTGGATAATAAGATGTACATAGGAGGACAGATGTCTGATGGATGTTTCCGCAAAATCAAAAAGAGGCACCCTACGCGTTTCAGAAAACGTAATAATAGCAATATCCAAAAACGCTGCGCTGGAAGTGAGCGGAGTATCAAAGATTTCCGTAAAGCCGTTCAGCCTGCGCAAGCTGCTTTCGAGCAAGGTTGACGACAGTGACATAAGCGTGACTATGATGGACGGTGTCGCAAAGATATCCATGTCAATAGTCGTATGCAAGGGATACAACGTCGTCAGCGTCTGTGAGCAAATTCAGGAAAGAGTTAAATCGGCTGTTCAGTCCATGACCGGAGTCACAGTTTCAAAGGTAAACGTATCGGTTGCGGACGTGAACTTTTCGGATGCAATGAATGCACGCGAACGTAACAAATAATAACGCATGCCGAGCCGGTATATAGGCTTGGCATGCGCTCACGCATATCCATATACAAAGATAAATGACGTTTAAAACAGGTGGGAAGCAAATGGCTGTTACAAGGCACGATATAAGAGAATCAGAATTTATATTTATATTTGAAAAGTCGTTTCGTGATGAACCGGTTTCGGTTTTGATCGNNTGGGACAATGAAGCGATAACGATAAACGACGAGGTCAAGCAGACTGTTGAAGGCGTGTTTGACAACTTAGAAAAGATAGACGGCATAATCGAGTCTTTCAGCAAGAAAAAAGGCGTCGGCAAGATGCCGAAAATCTGCCTTGCTGCGCTGAGACTTGCGGTGTACGAGATAAACTACAGGCAGGATGTTGTGCCTGTCGGTGTTGCAATAGATGAAGCGGTGGGTCTTGTCAAAAAATATGCTCAGGACACCGACGTCTCTTTTGTCAACGGCGTATTGGGCGCGTATGCAAGGAGCATTGAAAATAAATAATGTCGATTTACTTAGGCATAGATACAAGCAACTACACAACGTCCGCAGCATTGTTTGACAGCGATAAGTTTCAGATACGGCAGTCTAAAAAACTCCTTCCTGTAAAAGAAGGGGAGCTTGGCATACGCCAGTCTGACGCCGTGTTTCACCATGTAAAGCAGCTGCCGCAGATGCTTGCGGAACTTAACATATCAATAGAAGAAAGCATAAGCGCCGTGGGCGTATCGGCAAAGCCGAGAAACGCGGAAGGCTCATACATGCCATGCTTTTTAGTGGGCGAAGCTGTTGCGGACAGCATAGACTGCGTGTCTCATAAGCCGGTATATAAAACCTCACATCAGGTCGGACATATACTGTCGGCGCTGTATTCCTGCGAAAGGCTTGACCTTGTGTGCTCCGATAAGCCCTTTTTGGCGTTTCACGTGAGCGGCGGCACCACAGACTGCCTGTTAGCTCAAGGCGACGAAAGGGAAGTCATGTCCGTCGGGGAAATTTCGTCATCTCTTGACCTGAAAGCGGGGCAGCTTATAGACAGGGTGGGGCTGATGCTCGGGCTCACGTTCCCGTGCGGAGCAGAGCTTGAAAAGCTTGCAATGCAGTCTGAAAGACAATACAAAATAAACCCCACGCTTAAAAACGGATGCTGCTGTTTATCGGGCGTGGAAAACATCTGCCGCGACATGCAGTCGAGCGGTGAAAAACCATGCGATATTGCGCTGTATGCGCTCAAATACATAGAAGCTGCGATTTATAAAATGACGGAATATGCACTTGAAAGCATAGGCGGCAAGGACACTCCGGTGATCTATGCCGGAGGCGTCATGTCAGATATGTTGATAAGAAAAAAGCTGTCCGACAGCTTTAACGCATATTTCAGCGAGCCGTGGTATTCCTGCGACAACGCTGCGGGCACGGCTGTTTTTGCGGCAGTAAAGGACGGTTTTAAGCTGTGAATACTATCTTATCTGTCTCCGCCGTAAACACATACGTTTCCTTTAAGCTGAAAAATGACCCGAAACTAAGAGGCATAGCTGTAAGCGGAGAGTTGACAGACGTAAATATAAATCACGGGTCGGGGCATATGTATTTTACCCTTTCGGATAACCAAAGCTCAATAAAAGCGGTCATGTTTTCTTCAAGCGTTCAAAAGCTAAACTTTTATCCGGAAGTAGGGCTTAGCGTAATTGCGTTCGGAAGTATAGATGTGTACGAACGGGCGGGAATATATCAGCTCAACTGCACACAGCTTTTAATTTCCGGCAAAGGCTCCGAGAACTTAAGGCTCGCTCAGCTTAAAGAGGAGCTTGCAAAAAGCGGAGTTTTCAATAAACCTAAAAAACCGATAGCAAAGTATCCCAAGATGCTTGCTGTGGTCACCTCTCCTACAGGCGCTGCGATAAAAGACGTTATAAGCGTGGCAAAAAGGCGTTTTCCGTCAGTGAAGATAAAGCTTTTTCCGGCTGTAGTCCAAGGCATTGAAGCGCCTAAAAGCATATGCGGTGCAATCGCGGACGCCGATAAAAGCGGCGCCGACACGGTGATTTTGACAAGAGGCGGAGGCTCTAACGAGGATCTGTCCTGCTTTAATACAAAAGAGGTCGTTATGGCGGTGTATAATTGCAAAACACCGGTGGTGTCCGCCGTAGGACATGAAATAGACGTTTGCCTGTGCGATCTCGTCGCCGATTTAAGAGCGCCTACCCCGTCCGGAGCCGCAGAGCTTTGCACTTCGGATATAAATGAAATATGCCGTGAGATAAAATACCTTCAGCAGTCAATAAAATCGGCAGCTCAAAAGAAAATGAGCTATGCCGAAAGCGAAATATCCGGTTTTTTAAGGCTGATAAACGCCTACTCGCCTCAAAAGAAACTTGAATCGCTTAAATATGAAACGGCAGCTCTAAGAGCGTCGCTTTGCTCGCTTTACAGCCAGAAGCTTTCACGCTTTGAAAAGGACGTTTTAAATTTCAAGCAGATACTTGGCAGTTTTGACCCGATGAACGTAATCTCGCGCGGATATGCGCTTGTATACAACCGTGATGAGCTTGCAACAAGCGTTTCGGGCGTTTCAAGCGGCGATAATATAAAGGTGGTTTTAAAGGACGGAAGCTTTACCGCCGAGGTTCTGCAAGCAAACCGCCAATGCAGACAACGGAGATAACAGTATATGAACTTTGACGAATCAATAAAAAGACTTAAAGAGATATGCTCAAAGCTGAGCAGCGACGGCACAACATTAGAAGAAACCGCAAAGCTTTATAAGGAAGGCCTGGCTTTGTCGGAGGAGTGCTTAAAAACGATTGAAAAGATAAAATCAGAGCTTAACTCTGACGAAGATGACAAGGATGCAGGGATAGAAGCATGACCGAAAATTTCAAGTCAAAACTTGACGCAGACGTAAAACTCATAAATGACACAATTCAAAATATCTGCTCATGCGGATACCTCAAAGCCTCCGGCAGTCCTCAGGACAAAGTCATAGAAGCTGAAAACTATTCGGTGTCCGCAGGCGGAAAGAGAATAAGACCGCTGCTGTGCATAGAGTTTTGCAGGCTTTTCGGCGGAGACATAACGGAGTCGACTCTAAATGTCGCCGTGTGCCTTGAGCTTATGCACACATTTTCGCTTGTTCACGATGACATGCCGGAGATGGACAACGACAGATTAAGAAGGGGAAAGCCTTCGACTCACGCTAAGTTCGGACAAGATATCGCACTGCTGGCGGGAGACGGACTGTGCATACTTCCCTTTGAAATCATAAGCCGCGAGGCGTGCGAAGGGAAAATACCCTTTAAAACCGCAGCAGAACTTGTAAACATACTGTCTGTTTCAGCAGGAAACCGTGGAATGATCATGGGGCAAACGCTTGATTTGCTGAGCGAAAACAAAGATATTAAAGTTGTCAACAAAGACTTTTTGATTAAGATGTCATCGCTGAAAACCGGATGCATGCTCAAAGCGTCATGCCTGTTCGGCGCAGCGCTTGCAGACGCCGACGAAAAAAGAAGAAGCAGCGCTGTAGAGTATGCCGCCAACTTAGGACTTGCATTTCAGATTGTAGACGACATACTTGACGTCAAGGGCGATGAAAAGCTTTTGGGAAAGCCTATAGGAAGCGACAAAGCCAGAAATAAAATCACCTTTGCAGATGCTTTGGGCGCAGACGGTGCGCTTAGTCTTGCAAAAGAGTATACCGAGGCTGCTGTTGCGGCAGTAAAAGAGTACGACGGTTCGGACTTTTTATGCGAACTTGCACAAAGTCTTGTAAGCAGAAAATTTTAGCGCAAATAATAAATATGAAAAGGACTTTTTGATTTGAACAATGATCTTTTAGAAACCTTGACGCTGCCGGGTGACATAAAAAAACTAAGCATTGAGGAGCAAACAAAGCTTTGCACATCCATACGGAAAAAGATTATTGCCACCGTCTCAAAAAACGGCGGACATCTTTCTTCAAACCTCGGCGTTGTCGAGCTTACGGTTGCGCTGCACAAGGTTTTTGACTCACCTGATGACAAGATAATATTTGATGTCGGTCATCAGTGCTATGCGCATAAGATATTGACCGGCAGGTATAAAGACTTTGATACCCTGCGTCAAAAAGACGGCATAAGCGGATTTCCTAAGCCAAACGAATCGGAGCACGACCCCATGATATGCGGACACAGCTCCACATCCGTGTCTGCTGCTTTGGGAATAGCTCAGGCAATGAAGCTGCGCGGCGACAATCACCATGCTGTAGCCGTCATAGGCGACGGCTCTCTTACGGGAGGGCTTGCTTACGAAGGGCTGAACAACGCAGGAAAAAGCAAAACAAACCTCGTTGTGGTGGTAAACTACAACGAAATGTCCATATCAAAAAACATAGGCGGAATTGCAGAGTATCTGTCCAAGCTGAGAATTAAAAAATCATACCGAAACGCAAAGAACGCCACAAAAAAGTTCTTGCGTCACGTTCCGCTTGTCGGCAAGCAAATCATGCAAAGCGTTGACTCTTTTAAATACGCCGTTAAAGCAAAAATGCTGCACAGCTCGCTGTTTGAGGACCTCGGGTTTGAATATATAGGCCCTGTGAACGGACACGACTTAAAAGAGCTTGAAACCGCCCTTGAAGCCGCAAAATCCCTAAATGCCCCTGTAATCGTGCAGGTGAACACAATTAAAGGCAAAGGATATAAGCCCGCTGAAGATAATCCGGGGCAATACCACAGCGTAAAGCCGTTAAACGGCAGCAAAGAAAACACACAGGCGCAAAGCTTTTCTGCGGCGTTTGGCAATGCGCTTGCGAAAGCGGCTGAAAACGACGAAAGAATATGCGCAATCACCGCCGCAATGAAGCAAGCCGTAGGGCTTTATAAGTTCAGCAGGTATTTCCCAGAAAGATTTTTCGATGTCGGAATAGCTGAGGAGCATGCGGTGACGTTTGCCGCGGGGCTTGCCCGAGAAGGCATGATACCTGTCTTTGCGGTGTACTCGACATTCCTGCAAAGAAGCTATGATCAAATTCTTCACGACCTGTCAATAGCGGGACTTCATGCAGTGATAGTTGAATGCAACTGCGGCGTTGTCGGTCAGGACGGAGAAACGCATCAAGGTCTTTTTGACATTCCGTTTTTGACATCAATACCGAACGTTCGCATATATTCGCCGTCGTCTTGCAGTGAAATAGAGCTGTGCCTTAACAAAGCGCTGTATGACGATAAGAATATATCGGTGATAAGATGCCCTGTCGGAAGTGAAGTACTAAAAGCAGCGTATGAAAACGATATTTATCGTGAATGTGAGCTTTCAAACGGAAATGCGCTCTATAGCTGCGGTTCAAACACGGTAGTTGTCTCTTACGGAAAAATATCAAATACCGTTCAGCGTGTATGTGCTAAGCTCGGCGCAGATTATCTGAAGCTTTTAAATATATTCCCGATAGATGATGACATAGCAAACGTAATCAGTCGCTATGAAAACGCGTTTATGTTTGAAGAGTGCAGCGAAGAAGGCTCGATAGGTCAAAAACTCAAGGCAAACGCGCCAAAGCTTAAAACCCACGCTGTACGCGGCTTTGTACAGCAAATGTCCGTAGAAGAGGCTTTAGACGAGTGCGGTTTGTCTGAAGATAAGATAGAACAGCAAATACTTAACGAAGCGATGGTTGTCAAATGCAAAGACTTGACGTTGAGCTTGCGGCAAGAAAAATTGCAAGAAGCCGCGAGAAAGCAAAAGAATATATAAAAGCCGGACACGTGTATGTCAACGGCGTTATGGCGACAAAGCCGTCGCTTGAGGTGTCCGAGAGCGATACGATCACGTACTGCGGCGAGGCAGAAAAGTATGTGGGGCGCGGAGGACTGAAGCTTGACGGCGCGATTGAAAGGTTTAATATAGACCTTGGCGGGCTTGTATGCGCGGATTTAGGGGCGTCTACCGGAGGATTTACCGACTGTATGCTTGCCCACGGAGCTAAACTTGTTTACGCCATAGACGTAGGTCATGATCAGCTTGATAGAAAGCTTGTTGATGACCCAAGAGTTGTAAATATAGAAGGCGTAAACGTAAAGGACGTCACAAGGGATACGGTGGATAACAGCACTATAGACTTTGTATGTGCCGACCTGTCATTTATTTCGGTCAGGTACGCAGTGTATGCAGCGCAGCGACTTCTTGATAACGGTGCAAAAGCCGTGCTTTTGATTAAGCCGCAGTTTGAAGCCGGAAAAGAAAACATCTCAAAGGGCGGAATAGTCAAAAATAAAAAAGTCCACATAGATGTTTTGCAAGGCGTTTTCAGCATGGTCATGCAGTCGGGATTTTCGATTTTGGGACTTACTCCGTCGCCGATAAAAGGCGGTGA
>DDJI01000082.1 GCA_002338885.1 Ruminococcus sp. UBA1828
TCATGTCCGATTTCGGCGCATAAGATATGCGCAGCGTATTGACAAAGGCGGCAGCACATGATATAATCTGCACGTAATAAATCTGCCACCGGGTAGAAACGTGTGTATTAAGCACTCGGAGCACATCGTTAGGTCTTAGAAGATGTGCTTGCGGGTGTTTGTTTTTTTGACCTTAAAAGGAGTTAGAGTAGTATGAATCCGATTAAATCGGTAAAAAACCTTTCTTTGTTTGAAAGGTGCCTGTGGGCTTTTTCTGTCGTCACAATAGTGCTGTCCGGAATATTCGGCAAAAGCGAACCTATGCAGATAGCTGCGTCGGTTGTCGGTGTCACGGCGCTGATATTCGTTTCAAAGGGAGACGTGTTCGGTCAGGTGCTGACGATAGTGTTTTCCGTCATGTACGGAGTGATTTCGTTTGCGTTTGCATATTACGGCGAGATGCTGACCTATCTGTGCATGACCGCACCGATAGCAGTGTCGGCGGTTGTGACATGGCTGCGCCACCCGTTTGAAAAGGGAAAGCAGGAGGTTGAGGTAAACACATTAAAGTCGTGGGAACGCGTGGCTGTTGCGTTTGCAACTGTCATAATCACAGTGGCGTTTTACTTTATTCTGTCATACTTCAACACGGCGAACATCATACCAAGCACAATCTCGGTCGCCACAAGCTTTTTGGCGTCTTATCACACCTTCCGCAGGAGCAGGTTCTATGCGTTCTGGTACGCCGCAAACGACGTTGTTCTTATAGTTCTTTGGGTTCTCGCTTCAATCGAGGACATTAAGTACCTCCCGATGGTGATCTGCTTCACGATGTTCCTTGTAAACGACGGCTACGGCTTTGTATACTGGTCAAAGATGCTCAAGCGGCAGTCGCAGGCATCGCATGTGTCGCAGGCGTCGAAATAAATTTATTTCACGGCAAAACCTCAAATCAAGCACCGACGAAAGCGACATTTACATCATGATGCTCAGATACTTTGATTACCGTGGAAAATTGGGCGATTACCCGATAATTTCGTCCGACGAGGCTTTGGAGCTTTTGGGCGAGGGAAAATATATCACCTCGGTTGCGCAGTATGATTTTCCCGGAACGGAGTATGCAGGCATGGTAGAGCTTGTCTACAGTGTAACCGATCTTGAGGAATACTACATTCCGTATTACAGGTTCTATGTTGAAATACCTGAGGGTGCAGAGGACGACAAAAAGCTTTACGGCGCGTATTATGTTCCGGCGGTAAGGCAGGAGTACATCTCGGATATGACTGTCTGGGACGGGCATTTCAATAACTGATTCGGCATCCGCTCATGCCGCTTAATTTGGCTTCATGTGCTATGAAAAAATCCGGCCTTTCCCGCTAAGGAAAGACCGGATTTATTTTTAATCGCATCGGACATTTAAAACGGATCAAAGACGTCGTTGCGGTATTATATTATGCATGCTTTCCGCCTGATCTGCGAACCTTGTTTCTATGCTCGGCGTAAATCATTCTGTACTCGGCAGGGGATACGTTCTCCTGCTTTTTAAATACAGCGCAGAAATAGCTGCAGTCGTTGTAGCCTACAGCCCTTGAAACGTCGCTTATCGACAGCTCCGTGTCAAGCAGGAGGNNCATGTTCATGCACTCCTTGAATATCCTGCATATGTACTGCGGGGACAGGTCAACCGTCTTTGAAAGGTCGGTAAGAGATATATCCCTTGAATAGTTTTTGTCTATGTAATCTATGATTGTCTTGAGCTGCTCCATGCGGTGGCTTTCCCTCGGGGAAATCGGGCAGGATATCATTCTGTTAAGCTCTACGAGGAATGAGTACACGTTTGAGGAGTTTGTGTATCCGGAGTATATGTTAGACGAGCGGACGGTTTTTATCATGCGCTCCCATATCTTTTCTAACGGAGATATGTCCGACACCTTGAAAATGACCGGCTTTGAAAATCCGAAGCTGTCCATTATCATGCTGATCGCGGTTCCGGAAAACGTCACCCAGTGAGTTTCCCAGTTAAAACCGTCTTTTGCCGTGTATTCATGGGGGTAAAACGCCGGAAGAACAAATCCCGTTCCTTTTCCGATCTTGTGCTTTTCGCCGTCTAAATACAATATACCTTCGCCGACGGCTGTGTAAATCACCTGGTGATACACGTGTCCGGACGGACGCATACAATGGCACTCGGGGTCTGTAGATCCCACTCCGGTAACGTATATCGGAAGCTTGACCTCATCTCCTAAAAGTGCAAAACAAAACTCCTGCATGACAATGCGCCCCCTTTCAAGGCAAAAACAAAAAACCACTTTCATGATAACACCTAATTTTTTTCTTGTCAATGTTTAATTTAATTATATTTTTTTCTTGAATTAAAATCGGCATTGAAAGGTGTTTATTCAAATTACGTCGTTTTGCAGATGTCAAGGATGCATTTCACAGCAAACAGGCATATGTAAAATTGTCTGATCAGCTACTGCATTTCTACCCATTTGTCCATGCATTCGTTCAGCTCTTCTTTTCTTTGCTCAAGAGTTTGGCACAGTTCGTTCATCTTTATATAGTCTGCCGCCGTTTCTGGGTCGCAAATTGCCGCCTCAAGGTCCTTTATCTGTGTCTCAAGGTCGCCTATGTGCTCCTCAAGCTCTTTTATGTCCTGCTTTTTCTTCACGTCAAGAGCACGCTGGTTTTTGGTGCGGTATTGCTTTTTCGGCGGTGCGGCAGCCTCATGAGCACGCGCTGCCTGCTCTGCGGCTTCCTGCTCAACCACCTTTTGTGCCAGATAGTCGTCGTAGTTTCCTTTGTATTCTTTGCTTGATGCATCGGATATGCAAACTATCCTTGTGGCGATCTTGTTTAAAAGATACCTGTCGTGCGATACAAAGATTATCGTTCCGGTGTATTCGCTCAGGGCATCCTCTAAGACCTCTTTTGTGGATATGTCGAGGTGGTTTGTAGGCTCGTCCAGTATTAAAACATTTGCCCTCCGCAGCATCATAAGCGCAAAGCTGAGCTTTGTCTTTTCTCCGCCGCTTATGACCCCTACGGGCTTGAACACGCTTTCCCCGCTCAATAAAACGCTTCCTAAAACGCTTCTTATCTGAAGATCCGTCATGGCGGGATATCTGTTGTGAATTTCGTCGATGACAGTGTTGTGCGGGTTGAGCTGCTCGTTTTTCTGATCAAAATATGCGGTTCTGACGTTTTGCGCCCACGATATCCGACCCTTTGAGTGGGGCAATATCCCGAGGATAGTTTTTAATATCGTGGATTTTCCCGCTCCGTTCGCTCCGATTATTCCCACGCGATCCGCTCGCCTCACGCTCAGCGAAAAGCTGTCTAAAAGCATGCTTTGCCCGCCGTCCGGAGAAATGTCTATATCCGATACCTCAAGAACCTCCTTAGGCGGCTCAATGTCGTATTCAAGCTTTATCTTTGCGGGCTTGTGATATACGTGCGGCTTTTCAACTGCGTTTTCCTCTATCCTGTCAAGCATGTGCTGCTTTGATTTCGCAGCCTTTGCGCTTGTTGCGCTTGCTCGGTTCTTGTCTATGAAAAACCTCAGCTCGCTTATCTTTTCCTGCTCCGCTTTGTATATCTTCTCCTGACGCGCCACCTCTTCTTTTTTAAGCTTTAAAAATGTCGTGTAGTTTCCCGAATACGATTTTAAATGCATGTATTCTATTTCGCATATGCGAGTGCATATCCTGTCGAGAAAATATCTGTTGTGCGAAACTGTAAGTATCGTTCCTTTGTATCCGAGAAGATAGTCCTCAAGCCACTGCATGGTATCGAGGTCAAGGTGGTTTGTAGGCTCGTCGAGTATCAAAAGCTCCGGCTCTTCAAGCAAAAGCTTTGCAAGCGCCAGACGCGTTCTTTCTCCTCCGGACAGCGAGTTTACCGAGCGCTCAAGATCAAGCCCTGAAAATCCCATTCCGTTGAGAACCGTCTTTATCTTCACGTCAATTATGTACCCGTCGTTGTTTTCGTAGTGCGTGCTGAGCTTAGCATACTCCGCCTCCGCTATTTCAAGCTCCGCAGGGGAAAGCGATGCATAGGACGCCTCGATTTCGCTCATTCTTTCGTATTCCCGATCAAGCTCCGAAAAAGGCTTTCTCATCTCCTGCGCTATGGAACACTCTGCGCTCAGCCCCACGCCCTGCTCAAGGTATCCTATGCGCAGATTTTGGGCAAAGCTTATCGAACCGGAACCATCAGGAGCCTTATCCCAGCTTGTCTTGCCGGTTATAATGGATAAAAGAGTGGTCTTGCCGCAGCCGTTCACGCCGACAAGCCCTATTCTTTCACCTTGATTTATTGTGAAATTGATGTTTTCAAGTATAGCTTCACCGTTGTAGTATTTATACACATTTTCAAGTGATACAAGCATAAATTCTCCCTCATAATCTTGTGCTGCCATGTAAAGTATCCGCAAAAGGCGTATTAGCTGCGCCACGCGTCAGGCATGATTATTATATATCCGCGCATACTGTTTGGCAATAGCCTTTTTTGTTTAGGGTTGATTATCGAAAACGGTTGTGATATAATAAACTGATTATTGATTCAAGTATGGAGGTGCGCCGCAGTGAATTTGAGGATACTCGGAATAGATCCGGGGTACGCAATAGTGGGCTTCGGCGTACTGGATTATGACGGCAGAGATTTTTCCGTTGTAAATTTCGGCGCTATAACAACCCCCGCCGGGATGGACTTTGAGGATAGGCTTGAAATAATATATCGCGATATGAACGAAGTGATAAATACCTATCACCCCGAGGCGATGTCCTTAGAAAAGCTTTTTTTCAACACGAACCACACAACTGCAATAGACGTCGCCCAGGCAAGGGGAGTAATACTTTTGTGCGCAAAGCAAAACGGCGTTACGGTGTTTGAATACACCCCGCTTCAGGTGAAAAACTCGGTTGTCGGCTACGGAAAAGCCGAGAAGAAACAGGTTCAGCAGATGACCCGCTCTCTTCTCAGACTTAAAGAGGTTCCAAAGCCTGATGATACGGCGGACGCACTTGCGCTTGCCATAACGCACGGACACAACTCATTTTCAAATGCATACGGAGCATATGCATGTAACGGATGCAGCAACGACAGTATCGGGAGAAAGAAATGATATACAGCTTAACAGGTAACGTAGTTCACACTGAACAGGATATGTGCGTGATAGAGTGCGCAGGCGTGGGATACGCATGCAAAACCTCGCTCGGCACGCTTGCACAGCTCTCCGGAGTGCAGACCGCAACCCTTTATACATACCTTGCGGTGAGAGAGGATGCCGTGGAGCTGTTCGGATTTTATTCAAAGGATGAGCTGTCATGCTTTAAGCTTTTGACTTCGGTGAGCGGAGTCGGCGCAAAGTATGCGCTGTCAATTCTTTCGAGCTACACCCCCTCGCAGGTTGCGCTTGCAATAGTTTCAGAGGACACAAAGGCATTTTCAAAGGTAAAGGGCATAGGCTCAAAGATCGCTCAAAGGATTGTAATGGAGCTAAAAGATAAGATTTCAAAGGAGGCTGCCGCCGGCTTTGACGGCTGCGATATCGAGCAGGTGTCCGCCGTTGTCGGAAATTCCGTTGCCGCCGAGGCGATAGAAGCTCTTGTGGTTTTGGGATACACTCAGTCGGAAGCTGCCGCCGCAGTGTCAAAGTGCGACAGCGCGCTTAAAGTTGACGATATTATAAAGCAGTGCTTAAAGACTCTTTCTTCCAATAAAAGAATGTAATCGGCATGATTCGGAGGCGAATGCGACATGATAGAAACCGGTGAATTTGATTTTGAAAACAGAATAGTCGCGCCGAACATGATAGCGGGCGAAAGCGAGGAAAACGATTATTCTTTAAGGCCGAAAACGCTGAGCGAATATATCGGTCAGGAAAAGGTCAAAGAAAACCTCGCCATATACATCGAGGCCGCCAAAAAAAGAGGAGACGCTTTGGACCACGTCCTTCTTTACGGCCCTCCGGGACTCGGAAAGACGACGCTTTCGGCAATAATTGCGCACGAGATGGGCGTAAATATAAGGATAACCTCCGGCCCTGCCATAGAAAAGCCGGGAGACCTCGCCGCACTTCTTACAAACCTTCAGCCGGGAGATGTTTTGTTCATAGACGAAATACACAGGCTTTCAAGGGCGATAGAAGAGGTTCTTTATCCCGCGCTCGAGGACTTCGCCATAGACATTATAATAGGTAAGGGACCTGCGGCGCGCTCTATAAGAATAGACCTGCCCAAGTTCACCCTTATAGGAGCGACAACGAGAGCGGGTCAGCTCACATCACCTTTAAGAGACAGATTCGGAGTTATACAGCGCCTCGAGCTTTATTCAACCGATGAGCTGTGCCGCATAATTCAGCGCTCTGCTGTGATATTGGGCGTTGCGTGCGATAAAGACGGCGCGTATGAGATGGCGTCCCGCTCAAGGGGAACGCCGAGAATTGCAAACAGACTGCTAAAGCGTGTCAGGGACTTTGCCGATGTAATGGGCAACGGAGTTATAACAAAGAAAATCGCCAAAATAGCGCTTGACAGAATGGAAATAGATGAGCTGGGACTTGATTCTTTGGATAAAAGAATGTTGACCATGATTATAAAGGGTTATAACGGCGGGCCGGTCGGTCTTGAAACCCTGGCCTCGGCAATCGGAGAAGAAGCGGTGACGCTTGAGGATGTGTGCGAGCCGTTTTTGATGCAGCTTGGATTTATAGCAAGGACGCCGCGCGGAAGATGCGCTACCGAGCTGGCGTATAAGCATTTGGGAATCCTTCGGGACGGTCAGACGTCTTTGGACTTGTGACGCTTTTGCGTTGATTATAATGTAAGGAGAATCGGTATGGGAAGGTTATTCGGAACTGACGGAGTAAGAGGCGTGGCGGTAAGCGAGCTTACCACTGAAACAGCAATGCTTATAGGAAGGGCGGCAGCTGTAACTCTTGCGAAAAATTCTCACCATAAAGCTAAAATACTCATAGGCAAGGACACAAGAGTATCCTGTGATGTTCTTGAGTCTGCGCTCATAGCGGGTATATGCTCTGTGGGCGCGGATGTACATACTCTCGGAGTGATACCTACGCCGGCAGTTGCGTTTTTAACCGTGAAGTACGGAGCGGACGCCGGAATAGTGATTTCGGCATCCCATAACCCCTATGAGTTTAACGGCATAAAAATATTCTCCTCGTCCGGATATAAACTTCCCGATGAAGTTGAGGCTGAAATAGAGAGACTTGTCCTCGACGCAAGAAACGAAATGGCGCCTTCCGGATGCAGCAACCTCGGCAGAGTGTATGTTGAAAAGAACGCAGAGTGGGATTATGTAAGGCATCTTTTGAAAAACATAGATTCAGACCTCGGAAAAATGCGCATAGTTGTGGACTGCGCCAACGGCGCGGCAAGCTCCTGCGCCGAAAAGTTCTTTAAAGGCCTCGGGGCAAACGTCATAATGATCAACAACACCCCTAACGGAACAAATATAAACGACGGATGCGGCTCAACACACCTTGAACAGCTTTCAAACGCTGTTGTCGAGAACAGGGCGCATGCCGGAGTGGCTTTTGACGGCGACGCCGACAGGTGCCTTATGGTAGACGAAAAGGGCGAGCAGGTTGACGGCGACAGAATGATAGCAATACTTGCAAAGAGCATGAAGGAAGACGGCACGCTCCTTTCAAATACATGCGTCGTCACTAAAATGACCAACCTGGGATTTTTCAAATGGGCAAAGGAAAACGGAATAGTCGTTTCCACCGCATCCAGGATAGGAGACAGATACGTGCTTGAGCGCATGCTCCTCGACGGGTATAACCTTGGCGGAGAACAGTCGGGGCACATAATTCTAAGCGACTGCGCAACAACCGGAGACGGCGAGCTTTCCGGAGCAAAGGTTCTTGAAATACTTGCGGCAAGCGGAAAGAAATTTTCAGAGCTTGCGTCAATATTTACGCCGTACCCGCAGCTGCTTGTCAATGTCAAGCTCAGACCGGAGTGCAGGGGCAAGTTTAATGAAGTCCCTGAGATCGCGGAAATAATAGATTATTGCAGCAATAAACTCGGCAGCGACGGACGCATATTCGTCAGAGAATCCGGAACCGAGCCGCTTTTAAGAGTTATGGCGGAGGGCAGAGATAAGGACGCTATATACCAGTATGCCAATGCCATTGCGCAGGTTGTAAAGAAGCATTTGGGAGAGACCGAGCTGTGAGAGTAGCCGACAGATGGAAAGATTATCGCCTGATTGACGCCTCGTGCGGAGATAAGCTTGAGGCATGGGGAAACATAAAGCTTGTCAGACCCGACCCTCAAATAATATGGAAAACGCCTAAGGGCGCTGAATGGAACGGCGCGGATGCCGTTTATCACCGCTCATCTAAGGGCGGGGGCGAGTGGGAATACCGCCGCAAGCTCCCTCAGAGCTGGACGGTAAGCTATGATAAGCTGACTTTTATAATCCGCCCCACGGGATTTAAGCACACCGGACTTTTCCCCGAGCAGGCGGTAAACTGGGACTACATGTCCGATGTGATAGCGCGTGAAAAGAGCGTAAACGCTGACAGGCAGATTAACGTGTTGAATATGTTCGCCTATACCGGAGGAGCAACCCTGGCATGCGCCGCAGCCGGCGCAAACGTGTGCCATGTGGATGCATCAAAGGGCATGGTTCAGTGGGCAAGGGACAACGCCGCAAAATCCGGCTTGTCCGAAAAGCCGATAAGATGGATAGTGGACGACTGCGAAAAGTTCGTCGAGCGTGAAATACGCCGCGGTAGAAAGTACGACGCGGTTATTATGGACCCTCCGAGTTACGGAAGGGGACCGTCCGGCGAGGTGTGGAAGCTTGAGGACAGCATTTACGACCTTGTAAAGCTCACAGCCGGAGTTTTAAGCGACAATCCTCTTTTCTTCATTTTGAACAGCTATACAACCGGACTGTCGCCTTCGGTCATGTCGTATATCTTAGGCAGCATACTCGGCAAAAAATTCGGCGGCAGCGTGAACGCAGACGAAATAGGACTTCCGGTCGAAAAGAGCGGCATGGTTCTTCCCGCCGGAAACACGGCAATATGGACAGCAAATATAAAAGATTAAAGTGGTAGATGCAAATGGATAAATTTATCGAGCTTAAAAACGTGACTTTCTCATACATCACCGAATATGACGACGAGACGGTTAAAACCACTGCTCTTAAGAGTATATCCCTTGAGATAAACCGCGGCGAGTTTGTGGCTGTGCTCGGGCATAACGGCTCCGGAAAGTCAACGCTTGCAAAGCTTTTGAACGCAATCAATCTTCCCGAATCGGGAAAGGTATATATAAACGGCATGGACACAACCGATGACAACAACCTCTTTGACATAAGAAAAACAGTCGGCATGGTGTTCCAAAACCCCGATAACCAGATAGTTGCTACGGTTGTCGAGGAGGATGTGGCGTTTGCCCTTGAAAATATAGGCGTTGAACCGCATGAAATACGCCGCAGGGTAGATGAAGCGCTTAAAACCGTCGGAATGTATGAGTACCGAGAGCATGCGCCGCATAAGCTTTCCGGAGGACAAAAGCAGCGCATAGCAATTGCGGGCGTCCTTGCGATGAAGCCGGAATGTATAGTTTTGGACGAGCCTACAGCTATGCTTGACCCTATAGGCAGGCGTGAGATAATGGCTACCATAACCGAGCTGAATAAAATGGGAGTCACGATAGTGCTTATCACTCACTATATGGACGAGGCTGCAAAGGCAAAAAGAGTGATAGTTGTCGATTCGGGAGAAATCATTATGGACGACACCCCTAAAAAGGTGTTTTCGCAGGTTGAAAAACTGAAATCAATAGGTCTTGATGTTCCGCAGGTGACAGAGTTGACTCATGAGCTTATAAAAGAGGGCATACCGCTTGCGGACGACATAATAGACGAGGACGAGTGTTACGAGGCTTTGTACAAGCTCTTAAAATAAAGAAAGGCTGATAGCTGTTGGGAATAATTAAAGCAGAAAATCTCACATACGTTTACGGAGAAGGCACGCCTTTTAGAAAGGTTGCGCTTGACGACGTAAACATCGATATACAAGAGGGCGAGCTGATAGGAATAATCGGGCATACCGGTTCGGGAAAGTCCACGCTTATACAGCATTTTAACGGTCTTTTGAAGCCCACTTCCGGCAAGGTTATAGTTGACGGAGAGGAGCTTTTTGCGGATAAGGCACGCTTGCGTGCAATACGTTTTAAAGTCGGACTTGTGTTTCAGTATCCTGAGTATCAGCTTTTTGAGGAAACCGTGTATAAGGATATAGCCTTCGGGCCTAAAAACATGGGTCTTAGCGATGATGAGATAGATATAAGAGTTAAGCAGACGATGAAGCTTGTCGGGCTGAAGCCGGAGCTGATGAACAAGTCGCCGTTTGATTTGTCCGGAGGACAGAAAAGGCGAGTGGCCATTGCGGGAGTAATGGCAATGGAGCCTAAGGTTTTGATACTTGACGAGCCTACAGCGGGACTTGACCCCAGGGGCAGAGACAGAATTTTAGGGCTTATAAAAGATTACCACAACGAAAAGAAAAGCACGGTGATGCTTGTCTCTCATTCAATGGAGGACGTCGCTAAAACCGTGTCTAAGATTTTGGTTATGAACGATGCGAAGGTGTTCATGTTTGACACTCCGGAGCATGTTTTTGCAAGAGTCAGAGAGCTTGACAGCATGGGATTGACCGTGCCTCAGATAACAAGGGTGTTTGACAGGCTTAAGCAGAGCGGAATAAACTTCAGCGATGAAGTTTATTCTGTCGAGTATGCCAAAAAGCTTGTTTTGCGCCTTTTAGACAACAAGTCGGGAAGGTGATTTTTTAATTGATCAAGGATATAACGTTAGGACAGTATTTCCCCGGAAAATCCGTTCTGCATCGCCTTGACCCAAGAATGAAGTTAGGGCTTGCGGTATTATATATAGTCATGCTGTTTGTGGCAAAGGGCTTTTTGGGACTTGCCGTAGGCGTGGTATTTTTAGTCGTGTCTTTTTTGATTTCGGGGATACCGATAAAAATGATGGCAAAGAGCGTTAAGCCGATTGTCCCGATTATAATTTTCACCGGTATACTGAACCTGTTTTTTGTCTCAACCGGAGACGTGGTTTTCAGCTGGACGATAATCAAGATAACAACAGACGGAATACGCACCATGATTTTTATGGCGGTGAGAATAGTATTCTTAATATGCGGAACTTCTCTTTTGACATATACAACATCCCCTATAGCTCTTACCGACGCGATAGAGAGAATACTTTCGCCGCTGAGGGTGATAAAGTTCCCCGCACACGAGATAGCCATGATGATGACTATAGCGCTCAGGTTTATCCCCACACTTATAGAGGAAACCGACAAGATAATGTCGGCACAAAAGGCAAGGGGAGCAGACCTTGAGAGCGGCTCGCTCATTCACAGGGCAAAAGCCTTGGTGCCTATACTTATACCTCTGTTTGTCTCCGCATTCAGAAGAGCGGAGGAGCTTGCTCTTGCAATGGAGTGCCGCTGCTACCACGGCGGAGAGGGCAGGACAAGGCTTAAACAGCTTAAGACTACCTACAGAGACTATGTGGCGCTTTTGATGACTGCGGCGTTTTTGGCAGGCGTAATACTTTTAAATATCTTTTTGCCGATATGAAAAACTATATGGTCACAATGTCCTTCCGCGGGACGAATTATCATGGGTTTCAGCGCCAGGACGGCGGGCTGAAAACCATTCAGGGCACCGTCGAGGACGGAATATACAGGCTTTTGGGCGAGCATACGGAGATTAACGGCTGCTCAAGAACGGATGCTGGAGTTCATGCCAATGAATTTGTGTTTTCCGTGATGCTGCAAAGCCCTATAACCGAGCGCGGAATAGTGTTCGGATTAAACGGCGTGCTTCCGAAAGACATAGCTATAACCTCATGCAAAGCTGTCGGTAATGATTTTCACGCGAGGTACAGCTGCAAGGGTAAACAGTATATTTATTTGATTCACAACTCCGAAATACGTTCTCCGTTTTATGAGGACACGGTGTTCAGAAGCTGGTACCCGATAGACGATGCCAAGCTTAATAAGGCATGCAAGGATTTTATCGGTACTCACGATTTCAAGTCCTTTTGCTCAACCGATACCGACAAAACAGAAACCGTGAGAACGGTTTTTGATTTCAGCGTCGAAAGATGCGGGGACATAGTTAAATTTTCGGTGTCGGGCGACGGATTTTTGTACAACATGGTTCGCATAATGGTCGGCACGCTGCTCTTTATAAACGACGGGAAACTGTCCTGCGATTCGATACCGGATATAATTTCCGCCCTGGATCGCACAAAAGCGGGAAAGACCGTTCCTGCGCACGGGCTGTATCTCAACAAGGTGTTTTATTGATTTAGCTTTAGTCAGAAATGGAGGTGAGTGTGTGGCTTCTGTAAATTCCTTTGAAACCGATATGCGCAAGCTGAGAAAAAAGCGTAAGCGCAAGCGAGCGCTGAAAAATTTGATGATGATGCTGATCGTTGTTGCCTTTGCGGCAGCGGTGTATCTTTCAAAGGATCTTTGGCTGCCATACCTCGAAGGAGTGCTTGAGCGCGGAATGAGCGACTCTGACGAAACCTCCGGCGTAGAAAACTTTCCTATAGATATAAGCAGCCGCTCCAACGTCAGCATAGATGCCATGGACAGCTGCTGGACGCTCTTTACCGACACCACTTTTTATACGTGCTTGTCGGACGGAACCGAGCTGTTCTCAATCCACCTGCCGTATTCAAATCCTGTAATCGAAACGACTTCAAGGCGCGCGCTTGTTTACGATATGGGAGGATACAACCTCACAGTCGTCAACAAAAACAGCGAGGTATTTTCAAAACGCCTTGACAGTCAGATATTGTATGCCGTCATAGGTGAAAACGGAAACATAGCCGTTGTCACCTCAACGGATAAATATGATTCCTACCTTACAATATATGATAGGAACGGAACTGAAATATTCCACTGGGCGGACGGAAATCTGATAACTTCAGTTTGCCTTGACGATTCGGGAAACGGCTGCATAGTTGCAAGCGTGTATGCCCGCGGCGGAGAGTTTAAATCCGTGGTTTCAAAACTCGACTTCTCGGTTGAAGAGGTGGCAGGAAAGACGCCCGCGGTGAATACGCTCTGCCTTGCCGTTGAGTATACATCCGACGGAGGATTCTGGCTTGTCGGAGACGAGACGCTTTACAGGTTCAACAGCGATTGCGAGCAGGAATACGCTTACAACTATAACTATGAAATTACGCAGTTTTCCGTAGATGACGACGTGTGCGCAATGATGTTCAGCGCACCTGGCAGCAGCGATACATATGTAGTTTTGTTCAATTCGGATATTGACGAAGAAACCGAAATTACATATAATGATGAAATACACCACATAGATATATACGACGGTTCAATATTTTTAAATTCAGACACGAGGCTCAGCGCGTTTGCGTCCGACGGCACAATTGTCGGAACTGCACCGCTTGATACCGAATATGTGTCGTTTGCGGTGTGCGGAAAGAATGTATTTTTGCAGGGCTACCGCAGCATAAATAAAACACAGATGACCATGCACGATTAGGCGCGATTAGGAAGGTGAATTATGGCCGAAAACTTGTTCTGGTTTTACGATGTTTTTACTGTCGGAATACTTTTGATTTTCTTATACCTCGGTTCTAAAAAGGGCTTTGTGAGAAGTGTGGTTTATACCGTTTTGATTATTGCGTCGTTTCTCATAAGCTGGTTTGCGGCAGAGGTTCTGTCGCCGTTTATTTACGACAGCTGCATAAAAGAAGCTATCGTATCAAAGTTTGAGGAAAACGCAGATCAAACAGATAAGGCGCACTTAATTGCTCAGGCTATTTCAAGCGGAAATTACGGCGTTGAAATGACCGAAGCGGAGATATCGGATATCCTGCAAAACGACCCCGACTTTTTCGATTCGCTCATAAGCCGGATGCGCGAAAACGGCGCTCAGGACAACGCGTCGGTTATCGAGTCGGGCGTAAAGGAGTCGGTTGCTGAGCAGGTGCTCAACAATATGTTTAGGGACACGCCGATCTCGGGATATGTGAGCAGCGCGGCGTCAACTTTGACAGATATAACCGAAAAACTCGAGAACGTCGTTCAGACGTTTGTGAGCGGAACTACGGCGGACACTGCAAGAGCAGTTGAAGAAAACTTTGTTGCTCCGGTGATAAAGTGGCTGCTGAAGGCGTTGATATTTATCGTCCTTATATTCATACTTCGGTTTGTCATAAACCCTGTTTCAAACGCCTTTAAGTTTGTAAACAAGGTGCCGGTTGTCGGACCGATAAATGCAGTGCTCGGCGCGCTCTTTGGATTGGTTGAGGGACTGATATTTATGTATGTCACCGCAATCCTGGTTAAAGCGGTTGTGAGCTTGACCGGAGACTCACTCATATTCTTAAACAGCGAAACAATCGAACAATCAAAGCTGTTTGTCCTTCTGTACAATTTCGACGTTTTAAGTTTCTTGTAATAAAAATTTAACATTCTATCATACGGCTTTCACTTAATGCCGCTATAATGATATGTATGCATGATATATGCATCAATTAAGAGAAAATAAACCAAGAAAAGGGTGATAATTCATGCTTTGTTCAAGATGCAAAAAGAGACCCGCAGCGGTTTTCATAACAACAGTAAACGGCAACGAAAGAAAGAACGAGGGGCTGTGCCTTTTGTGTGCGAGAAAGCTCGGCATAACGCAGGTCGATGATTATATGAAGCAAATGGGGCTGACAGATGAGGATCTCGAAGCTTTTTCCGAGTCGTTAACAAATGACGCCGACGGTGATTCGTTTGAAATGGGAGGATCGGGAACGATGCCAAACTTCATTTCAAACTTCATGGCAAACCAGGGCGCCGATGAACAGACGCCTTCGGATGCCGACAAAAAGAAGCCGCGCACAAAGGATCAGAAAAAGCAGGATAAGGAGCTTAAGTTTTTGGGCACATACTGCACGAACCTCAACGAACGCGCCGCTCAGGGCAAGCTCGACAGGATAATAGGCCGTGACAGAGAAATATCAAGAGTTTTGCAGATTCTGTCCCGCCGTCAAAAGAATAATCCATGTCTTATAGGTGAACCGGGAGTAGGTAAGACGGCAATAGCCGAGGGCATAGCTCAAAGGATTGTTTCCGGAAACGTGCCTTTTGCTCTCAAGGATAAGCAGATTTATCTTTTGGACCTCACTGCACTTGTTGCGGGAACACAGTTTAGAGGTCAGTTTGAAAGCAGGATAAAGGGACTTATCCAGGAAGTTAAAAAGGAAGGCAACGTCATTCTCTTCATTGATGAGATTCACAACCTCGTCGGAACAGGAGACAGCGAAGGAACCATGAACGCTGCAAATATCCTAAAGCCCGCTCTTTCAAGAGGTGAGGTTCAGGTCATAGGAGCGACGACGTTCGGCGAGTACAGAAAGTATATCGAAAAGGACAGCGCGCTTGAGCGCAGATTCCAGCCGGTAACCGTAAACGAACCGACTGTAGAGGATACCATAAGCGTCCTCTTCGGCATAAGAAAGTACTACGAGGACTTCCACCACGTAAAGATATCAGATTCCGCCCTGAGAATGTGTGCGGTTTTGTCTGAGAGGTATATAAACGACAGATTCCTGCCCGACAAGGCAATAGACCTTTTGGATGAGGCGTGCGCCGGCGCAAGCATACGCAGCCCCGAAATTTCAAGGTCGCTTGAGCTGAAGGCTAAGCTTGAAAACGAGTGCGTAGAGCTTGGCACGCTTGAAGAGGCGGAAAATCCGGACTATGAAAAGATAGCCGAGATGAAAGCAAAGATTTCTCAGACCGAAAACGACTGCAAGGCAGCTCAGGAACAGGCTGATAAAGTCCGCGTTACGGAGTACGACCTTTCAAAGGTAATAGAGCTTTGGACGGGCATACCCGCAAATAAGATAGTCGAAACAGAGTACGCAAAGATCAGAAATCTTCACGACACTTTGAGCAAGAAGATTATAGGTCAGCCTGAGGCAGTGGATCTTGTCTGCGAGGCGATAAAGCGCACGAGAGTTTCACTTACCTCCCGCCGCAGACCTGCATCGTTTATATTTGTAGGTCCTACCGGAGTGGGTAAGACAGAGCTTGCAAAGACGCTTGCTGCGGAGCTGTTTGATGCCACCGAGCCGCTCATAAGGATTGACATGTCGGAGTACATGGAAAAGCATACGGTTTCAAGACTTATCGGTTCTCCTCCGGGATA
This sequence comes from Ruminococcus sp. UBA1828, assembly GCA_002338885.1. GTDB lineage: Bacteria > Bacillota > Clostridia > Oscillospirales > Ruminococcaceae > Faeciplasma > Faeciplasma gallinarum. The sequence continues at coordinate 16,239 of DDJI01000082.1, forward strand.
TGTCGGATACGATGAGGCGGGTCAGCTTACCGAGAAGGTTCGCCGCAGACCTTATTCCGTAGTCCTGTTCGACGAGATCGAAAAAGCTCATCCGGATGTAATGAATATACTCTTGCAGATTCTCGATGAAGGCAGGGTAAACGACGCCCAGGGAAGAAGCGTGTCGTTTGAAAATACCGTCATAATCATGACATCAAACGCCGGTTCTACAGACAAGAGCTTTGGCATAGGCTTTGACAAGTCGCAGGCTCAGATATCCAAAGAGCGCGCTATAAAGGGCTTGAGAGAGTTTTTAAGACCGGAGTTTATAAGTCGTGTGGACGAGATAGTTGTGTTTAACCCGCTCACCGAGGACAACTATGCCGATATCGCACACCTCATGCTCTCTGAAATGATAGAGCCTCTTGCCGAAAAGGAAATAACGTTTACGTTTGACCGCGAGGCGGAAAAGGTCATTGCAGGCATAGCGTATAACGATAAGTACGGAGCAAGAGACATAAGAAGGGTAATTCGCAGAGAAGTCGAGGACAAAATTGCCGATCTTATCATCGACTCCGACGATCGCAACATAAGAAGCATAAACGTTTCTGCCGCAGACGGAAAGATTGTTATGACCTCTACTTTTGAATGAGAAATCGAGAAAGTGTAAATTTTCTGTGA
>DDJI01000045.1 GCA_002338885.1 Ruminococcus sp. UBA1828
CTCGTATCAACTTACTCCTTGTCGGAGCTTGCTCTGTCAGACTCGTCTGCATCCTCAGGCAAAACAATATCGTTGTATTCGCCCTTCCACATGTGATCGAAATCGGCGTCGAGGGACACCATCTTGTCAACTTGATCGAATATGCTTACGTAACCGCACACGTCTTTTCCCGATGGATCTATTTCATACCTTTTGCTGCGCTCAAGGTCGGTAATATAATCGACAACCTTCTGCCTTCCTTCATCGTTTAACGCAATGGTTAATGTGGGAAGCGCAGCAAGCTGACCCTCGAGATCCTTTATGCCAAACAAAATATAGCATGCGGGCATGTCAATCGCTTTGCAAATGCTGATTATCTCTGAAATGTGCGGGTCAGTTATTTTTCCGTCTAAAATATCGCTAACCTTGTCAAGAGGCAAGCCCGATCCGTTTGATACAAACTCGTAATCCAGATCAAATTCCTTTAGCACTCCTAATATTCTCTTGCGCATTGTTTCGAAGTCATACATTCTATTTACACCTTTCTTTTTTATTTTTATTATTCTAATTATAACTTATCAGGTTTTATTGTCAACACTCGTTTGAGGTTCTTTTATAAATTATTTTTTCTTGAGATGTCGATTTTCGCTGAAAATAATGGCGCTATAAAAATTTATTCGCCAAATAAGGATGATAATTGCGCCTGATTTAATTTGATTATATATCGTGTGCATACGTTTGCGCATTATGCCGCCGGATGCCCTTCTTCCTTTTGATTAAATCATCAATAAGATTGAAATAATATCGTGCCTATGATATAATTTATGTATATTTTTATCTTGTAACTTGGCATGCGCCGGCGCGGCGATTGTGCATCGACTATACTGCTGTCGGCTGCGCATGCTGCATGTATTTTTGACTTAAAAAGGGGTGCACTGTCTGTGAAAATAGACTTTAATAACATCAAAGAGACAACCGTTTCCGGAATGAACAACGGAAGCGGCACTATGTCCGCAAAAATGTACATGAGCGAGCATGGAAAGATCATTCCGTGCAGAATACATCCCGGCGGCTCTATCGGCATGCATAAACACCTTACGAGCGACGACATCAACTATGTGATTTCGGGGGAGGGCAGGGCAGTATGCGCCGGCGTCTGTGAGACACTGTCAAGCGGAGTGTGCCACGTCTGCCGAAAAGGCTCTGAACACAGCATTGTCAACACGGGAAAAGACGATCTTGTCCTGCTGACGGTTGTCGTTGAGAGATAACGGACCTGCGCGCATACCCATGAGCGTCAAACATAGTAAAACAACAACTTTGCTTTGCTGTATTGAGATTTAAGGAGAAGATGAACATGATTCACGAATGTAAAATTACCGTACTTGAAACTAAGGTCTTTCCGGAGTACCAAAAGAAATATCTTGCAAACCCAAACTCCGGACCGTGCCCGTTCTTTAAAGCGGGAGATACGTTTTTGCTCAAGCGCAACGAGACTCAGGATGATTTTTATCATTTGATGAACGGAAAATTCTGCGGTGAGGCGTGGGACGCAATAAGCAGGTATGTATACACGGCTCTTCAGGGCGGTTCTATCATGCACAGGTGGACAAACGACGAAAGAGTGATGATTGCTTGCTGCAACGACGGCACGCGCCCTGTAATTTTCAAAATCGAAAGAATAGATATTCCCGAGACCGAAGAGGAAAGAGTGTGGCTTGAAAAGCAGGACTTCACAAACAGTGCGGAAGACGCATACACCGGGTGAACACAGAAGAAATATTCATTTTTACGTAAATGTCTGAGGCTTTCATATCGTCGAGTTCTTTAACGAAAAGCATCCCATGCCCGATACGCCGGACGATTTTATCGGCGACGGAAACGAAGGCATGTTTGAGTTTATAAAGCAGATGCATCCGGCTGACGCGTAAGTGCTTTAGCGGAACAATGCAATGCCCCCGTATTCTTGAATGCTGCATTTGAGACAGCTGCCGTTTCTCTTTGACCTAAAAAGACGACGTACTCTGCCGGATTAACTTTGCTGTTGAAGATTTGAAGCGTTTTTGGTATAATTATAAGCGACGCCGGATTTTATGACGATTTGAGCCGGCACAAGCGATATTAAGAGAGGAGATAGGCGTCAATGAGGTGGAACCCTGATGATTTGTTCGGCGGATATTTTGATTTTAACGACGACGGCGTAACCGATACCGGCGAATCGTGGATAGCATATAACATCATGAACGACAATACCACGTTTTCATCAGACAGCGATGACGAAGACGACGATGACGATGAATACAGCACAACTCGGTATCATTATTCTCCGCGCACAAACGCTTATCAAAGTACCGGCGCTTATAATCAAAGCAGCTCATACTCTTCGCCTCAAAGCAGCCTGCCGTCGGTAAAAAAAGACGATTACGCATGGAAAAGGCGCTTAGGACACGTTTATCTGCACGGCATTTATTCCGATGACTATGAGACGGAAGAGGAGTTTTGGAAGGCTGTAGATGACGAAAGAAACTCGTGGAGAAAATATGCTGACGACGGTTCGAAATACGGCTTGAATCCGAAAAACTTTAAAACCGAGGAAGAATACATGCATGCGCTTGCTGCGGCAAGGTATGCCTGGAGAATAACCGCTGCCGATGGTTCGCCGTACGGCGTGTTTCCGGAACACTATGAAACTGAGGAAGAGTTCAACAATGCTCTTGAAGTGAGAAAAAGAATACATGAATTATATGCGCAGACAGAGCTTTCAGACGAGCAGGAAAGCTGCATTCAAAATGAAGCACAGACGGATGAAGATAAGGAGCGCTTGGTTGAAATACTCGCCGACAAGACGCTTTATTCCTATTGCGGAGTGATGTTTGACTTTTCCGACAGCGCGTATTGCTATAGATTCGAGAACATGGACTTAAAAGTCGGGGATAAGGTGATAGCGCCGGTGGGCGATGAAAACGCCGAGAAGGAGGGCACGGTGGTCAGTGTAGGCCAGTACCTTCATGTAAACGTGCCTCAGCCGGTGGGAAAAACAAAGTGCATTTTGCGCAAAGTTTAAAGAAGCTAAGTAATAAAGCCGGTAGGGCAGATAAGCTGTCCCGACCGGCTTTTTTTAATTGACGAGGCTATGTTGCAAGCCGCTGCATCGCATCTGATTGCAAGCGTGCTATCTTAGTTTCTTTCCCATCTCGATTCTCACTTCTTTTCTTTCGGGATCGGAGTTTGTGTACGAATACAGGTCAAATCCTATGAGAGAAAAACCGTTCCTAAGATAAAAGTTTATGGCTTTTTCGTTGCACGTCTGCGTTTCAAGCACAATCATCCTCGCGCCGCACCTGACTGCCTCTTCCGATACAGCGCTCATCAGCGCACTTCCGATACCCTTGCGCCGCTCTGATTCGTCAAACACGACTATGTTGTTTATCCTGTAGCGTCTGTTCCATGATTCAATCGAGCCTTCGACATATCCTATCATCTTCTCGCCCTCAAACGCTCCGTATCCGACAGGATCCTCAAGCCATGTGCCCATAAAACAGTCGTCAAACGATTTTTCCGTCGGCTTGTCAAACCTTTTGTATTTGATGTCAAAGCCGCTGTCCTTTTTTATTATGTCATAGTATCCTTCGGTGGTATATCGCACCGTGAACTTCCTGCCGGCGTACTTGCCGCGATCGAGCTTTACAATCTCCATGCCTTTCCCTCAAACCTATTATCAGATCAGCCGAAGTTAAAGCTTTATCTGCTCGCCGGGCTGCATTATGAGCGCACCGTCGGCGGTGAACTTTTTTGCACGCTCCATGTCAAAGAGCATTCCGGGGGACATGTGAACGGGAATAGTGTGCTTAGCCTTGATAAGTGAGGCACAGTGAATGGTTTCGTCTATGTCCATGGTGTATGTGCTGTCCATGGGCAAAACCGCGTAGTCAAGCTTTCTTTTTGGCATCTGTTTCATCTGCTCTGTTTCGGCGGTGTCGCCTGCAAAGTAAATGCTTATTCCGTCGGTTGACACAATGTATCCCACGCATTCCGCCTTGCTGTGGTGATGATTGTATGCCTGCACCGCTTCTACCGTGGCATAGTCAAGCGTCAGCGTTTGATACTTGCCATCCTTGAGCGCGTCGAAGCTCTGCCATATCACGCATTCCGAATTTTTTGCGGGAAGATCTATGCAGTTGTGGTCGTGGTGCTGATGCGTGACCAAAATCAAATCAGCGGGCTTTTCATAGCCGTCTCCCGCAAACGGGTCAATGTAAATTACCTTTCCCGAGTCTGTCGTAAGACGCAGACTGCCGTGACCTTGATAAAGCAAATAAGCCATGTGTATAACCTCCATTTAAAAAACAGTTGCAAATTAAAGCGATAAACATTATCATAAATATAATAACACTTTTCAGCGACCGGCGCAACGATACCGGCAAAGCTGAAGCAGGTCAGATAAGGAGCATCACGCTGTGAATATAAGCTTTGATGTCAAGAGAATAGATGATTCGCTCGAAAAGAGAAAATACATGCCGCTGCTTTTGCTTGCGGATGAGCAGCAGAGCATGATATACGGGTACCTCGACAGAGGGACTATGTACGTGATGACAAACGAAAAAGGCGACACGGTTGCACAGTGCGTCGTGGCGCATGACCATGGTTCAAAAACAGCCGAAATAAAAAGCATATCGGTTGCAAGCGAGTATCAGCGCAGGGGGTACGGCAAAAAACTCGTCGGATACATCGAAAATGTTTACCGTCGCAGCTGCGATACGCTCAAAGTCGGGACGGGGGACAGCCCTTTAACCGTGCCGTTTTACCTCTCATGCGGGTTTGTGAGGGCCGAAGTTGTGAAAAACTTCTTCACGGACAATTACGACCACCCGATTTATGAGTGCGGAGTACAGCTTAAAGACATGGTATACTTTGAAAAGAAGCTGTGATATAAAAGCGGCAGCCACGAAAAAGCGGCTGCC
>DDJI01000009.1:0-6569 GCA_002338885.1 Ruminococcus sp. UBA1828
GACCTTTCGGAAAACGCGGAGTACGACGAGGCTAAAAACGAGCAGGGCATGCTCGAGGCTCAGATAGCAGACCTTGAGGCGATAATAGCAAACGCAATCATTGTAGACGATGACAGCCTTTCAATGAACGAAGTCGGCGTAGGCTCGTTTGTAAAGCTCAAGGACTTTGACCTTGACGACATCATAGAGTACCAGATAGTCGGATCTACCGAGTCCGACCCCGACAACAACAAGATATCGGACGAATCTCCGATAGGCAAAGCATGCTTAAAAAAGCATGTCGGAGACATATTCGAGGTTGAGGTTCCCTCCGGAACGCTTAAATTTGAGGTGCTCAACATAAGCAGATAACAGCACGAAATACGAAAGGTTTGAATAAAAAATGTCGGAAGAAGTAATGACAAATAACCCTGACGCGCAAAACGACGAGCAGGAGATGACGGGCGAGGAACTGCACTCCCTTGAAAAGATAAGAAGAGATAAGCTCGAAGCGCTTAAAAGAGACGGCAAGAACCCGTTCAAGATAACAAAATACGATTTTAACACCTCCGCCGAGGAGCTAAAGCGCCATTATGAGGAGCTTGAGGCGAAAGCTAAGCAGACGGCGGGCGGCGATGAGGAGCGCTTGGCCGCAGAGCTTGAAAAGATACACGCCGACACGTGGAGAATAGCGGGCAGGATAATGAGCCGCAGGGACATGGGCAAGGCGAACTTTATCGACGTTCAGGACTATAGCGGCAGAATACAGTGCTACGTAAGGCAAAACGACATAGGCTCGGATGAGTTTGCCGACTTTAAGAAGTGGGATATAGGCGATATAGTCGGAGTAGAGGGCTTTGTTTTCAGAACTAAAAAGGGCGAGATATCCCTTCACGCAGGCAGGATAACCCTGCTTTCAAAATCGCTCACCCCGCTGCCCGAGAAGTGGCACGGACTAAAAGACAGGGACACCCGTTACCGCCAGAGATACACCGACCTCATCGTAAATCCCGATGTAAAAAAGACCTTTGTCCAAAGGTCACACATAATAAGCTCCATACGCAACTACTTAAACAACCTCGGCTTCATTGAGGTTGAGACGCCCATGCTTGTGGCAAACGCCGGCGGAGCGAGCGCAAGACCCTTTGAAACGCATTACAACGCATTAAACGAGGATGTAAAGCTCAGAATTTCGCTTGAGCTGTACTTAAAGAGACTTATAGTCGGCGGAATTGACAGGGTGTACGAGATAGGCAGAGTTTTCAGAAATGAAGGCATCGACACCCGCCATAACCCCGAGTTCACATTGATGGAGCTGTATCAGGCGTATACCGACTACCACGGCATGATGGATCTCGCCGAAAACCTTTACCGCCACGTCGCAAAAGAGGTCGTCGGCACCACCCAAATCGAGTACATGGGCAACGTTATCGACCTCGACAAGCCGTTTGAGAGAATTACCATGCTCGATGCGGTCAAAAAGTATTCCGGAATAGATTTCAGCGAGATAAAGACGGATGAGCAGGCGTTTGAGCTTGCAAAGGCTCACCATATAGAATTTGAGCCTAAGCGCCACCATAAGGGCGACATACTCAACCTCTTGTTTGAGGCGTATGTGGAGGACAAGCTTATTCAGCCCACCTTTATAATGGATCATCCGGTTGAAATATCGCCGCTCACAAAGCGCAAGCCGGACAACCCCGACTACGTGGAGAGATTCGAGCTGTATATCAACTGCGCCGAAATGGCCAACGCATACTCCGAGTTAAACGATCCGATAGACCAAAGGGCGAGATTCGAGGCTCAGGAGGAGCTTATAAAGCTCGGCGACGACGAAGCAAACCACATAGACGAGGACTTCATGCATGCTTTGGAGATAGGCATGCCTCCCACGGGCGGAATAGGCTTTGGCATAGACAGAATGGTGCAGTTCATGACCGGCTCCGCCGCAATAAGGGATGTTTTGCTCTTCCCGACGATGAAGTCTGTCGGCGGCGCAAAGAATGAAAACGCATCCGCGGATGCCGAGCCAAAAGCGGCAGCGCCGGCAGCACAGGAGAAGATAGACTTCTCAAAGGTGCAGATCGAGCCGCTGTTTAAGGATTACGTTGACTTTGAGACGTTCTCAAAGTCCGATTTCAGGGCGGTAAAGGTGCTTGCATGCGAAACCGTGCCGAAGTCGAAGAAACTCTTAAAGTTCACCTTAGACGACGGAACGGGCGCGGACAGAGTGATTTTAAGCGGCATTCATGCCTACTACGAGCCGCAGGAGCTTGTGGGCAAGACATGCATTGCAATTGTAAACCTGCCGCCGAGGGCGATGATGGGCATCGATTCCTGCGGCATGCTGATAAGCGCCGTACACCACGAGGAAGGCGAGGAAAAGCTCCACCTTCTGATGGTTGACGACCACATTCCGGCGGGCGCAAAGCTCTATTAAAGCCGAATGCGCTCTTTTGCGGCGCGCATGCCCGGCCGCGGCAATGAAAATTTAAGTACTTATGAATGTGAGGTTGAATAATGGATTTAGGAAAGCAGATAAAGGCGTTGAGGCAGAGCAGGGGTCTCACTCAGGAACAGCTTGCCGAGAAAATGGATGTTTCAGTGCAGACAATATCCCGATGGGAGAAGTCTGTAAACTACCCTGACATAACTATGCTGCCGATACTTGCATCGTTTTTTAACGTCACGACCGATTATCTGCTTTGCGTGAATGAAAACAACGGTGACAAGTCGGATGCAAAGCTTTTAAAGACGGTGGAGACGTTCGAGGTGAAAAGCCGAAAGGACGCGCAGGCCATGGTTGAATGCTTGAAAAAGTGCAGCCGCCCCGCCCTTAAAGACTACAGCATCACAGAGGAAAACAGCAAGTTGCTGCTTGTGGTGACAAGAGTGTACGCTGAGTGAGCACGCTTAGTAAGCGCACACTTTGTTTTCGCTTACTCATATAAAACCGAACGCAAAAAAATCCCCCATGCCGCTGCGGCGTGGGGGATTTATCTTTGTCATTATTTTGTCGCGTGCTGTCATGCGCGAAGAAATATAAGCGTTCGGCTTGTTATTTTACCTCAAACTCGTATGCTGCGCTGTGGTAGGTCAGATCCGAAAGCCTGTAGCCGATTATAACTCTGTACCTGCCCGCGGGCATCTCAAGGCAGTTCACACTTTGAGCTACTTCACTGCGCGCCGCAAGCGTCGGATAGTCTATCGGCAGATCGTGGTCAAGCGGGAAGTACACTTCCCTCCATCCGCCGTCCAAAAAGACCTCTATAGCCGCCTCCCTGTCAAGGGTCAAGGTGTCGTCGGTGTCGTTTTTGATGACATATGCAATCGAGTCGCCGCCGGTGTAGCCGTCCGTCTCGAGGGTTATGCCCGCAACCGCCGGTGCATCGTCATACCTGCTTGAGGAGGATGTGTCGTACAGGTAGCTGTCTGCCTCGGTTTTCGGCGCGTCCGCAGCCGGCTCATCCGCCCTGTCCGGCGCCATTGTGTATACAAACTCCACAGATGTATACTTTACCTCGCCTTCAAAGGAGCCGACCTGGTATGCCTGACCCACTCTGTACAGACCGTTGGGGATGTCGTGAAGGCTTGTGGGCGCAAGCATTGTCTCGCCGTCCGGCTGCACTTCCCACATTTCCATAGGGTCGTCTATGTAGTCGGAAAATCTGACGCCGACCCACTCGCCGTTTATATATGCGTGTATTGTCGGAGGATTTGTGACGCAAACTACGCTGTCGGAGTTGTTTACAATCTTATAGCTTATGCCGCCCTCTCTGATTTCGGTGACAACCAGTTCAACATCGTCCGGTGTGTAGTCTTGGGACAGCTCGTAAGTGTTGTATGGGAAACTCTCGGCATCTATTACCGGAGCTTGCGGGGTAACTTCTTCCGGCTCTTCGTCCTCTTCGCCCGTCGTCTCGACGGGGTCAGCCGGAATGACGGTGGTTGTCGCTGCCTCTGTGGTTTCAGGCGCAGTGGTTGTGACTTCAGGTGCTGTAGTTTCAACGGGTGCAGTGGTTTCGGGAGTTGTAGTTTCAGGTACAGTAGTTTCATCCGCAGCCGTAACCTCTTCGGCTGATGTAGTTTCTGCGGCAGTTGTTGAGGGGGTAGTTTCCTGCGGCTCACCGTTACCTGAGCAGGCGCAGAGCAGGAACGTCATAAGAACAGCAGCAAGTATTACGGAAAGAATTTTCATAAGTAAGATGTACCTCCCTTGAAATCGTATGTATATGCGTTGCTATGCTTATATGTTAATCTAAATATTTCAACATGTCAACATATTTCAAGGAAACAAGATTAACTTCGACAAATCATGCAAAATCCCAGACTATTTTATGCAAAATCAATAAACAGTTCCGCCGATACCTTTGTATTCATCTCCTGCCGCCGGTATGTCCGGCGTTTTCCTTCCTCAGCTCCCAGAACGCGACTGCGCTTGCCGCCGCCACGTTCAGCGAGTCCACGCCGTGGCACATGGGTATTTTTACGGTGTAGTCGCACGCCGCAATCGTCGAGCGGCACAAGCCGTCCCCCTCCGTGCCCAAAACTATCGCAAGCCTCGGCTCATCTTTTAGCTGCGGGCAGGATATGCTCGCCGAGTTGTCGTCAAGGGCCATTGCCGCCGTCTTAAACCCAAGCTCGTGAAGCCGCCTGACGCCGTTTTTCTCCCAGTCTTCCGCACCGTCGCATATGTACGTCCACGGCACCAAAAACACCGTGCCCATGCTCACCCTGACGGCTCTTCTGCAAAGCGGGTCGCAGCATGAAGGCGTGGCAAGCACCGCATCAATGCCCAAAGCTGCTGTCGAGCGCATTATCGCCCCCACGTTTGTGGCATCGGCTATGTTTTCAAGCACCGCTATCCTCGATGCGCCCTCGCAAACCTTCTCACAGGAGGGAAGTATCGGACGCCGCATGGCGCACAAAACTCCCCTTGTAAGACGGTAGCCGGTTATCTGCTCGAGGATGTCGTCGTTTGCCGTGTATACCGGTATGTCGGGGCAGTCGCGTATTATGTCCGCCGCCTGACCGTTTATGTGCTTTCTTTCGGTGAGTATGGACAGCGGGCGGTATCCGCAGTCCAGGGCAAGGCGTATTACCTTCGGGCTTTCCGCTATGAATACGCCGAGCTGCGGCTCAAGGCGGTTTCTCAGCTGTGCCTCGGTGAGCCGGCAGTAAGGGTCAAGTTCTCGGGCGTTTATGTCATGTATTTCTATTATGTCAGGCGCTAAAGGCATATGTTTTCCTCCTGTTTGCAAATATACAGGTTGATTATACCACGTTTTGCGGCTTTGAAAAAGGGCTTTCGTCAAAATACTCAAAATAATTAACGCAAACTTCATCATTATTAACAAAATCCTTGTTGCAAACACAGTATAGGTATAGTATAATCGAATCAGTAAATCATATGAGGGGGAAGTGCAGATGTTAGTTTTAATATCAATGCTCGGCCTGTGGATAACCATCGGTTTTTTGGTTTTGCCTGCGATATTGATATTTGCTCTGCAATTGTGGCTTTGCTTTAAGATCGGAAAGTTTGTACTTAAATTCGTGCCGATACTTGCGGCGGCTGCGCTATGCATCTTGGTCGCTTTGTGCGCGGGAACGGGATTTTTGAGCTTTATAATAGGCGGCTTTGCGGGACTTGTCGCATTGCTCTTTGCCGGAGCGGTGATAACGGCGTCGATTGTCGGCTGGGCTGTCTACGCAATTATAAAGGTAATCAGAGGATAGCAGGACAGTACTTAAAAATTTAAAAAAAGAATATCGAGGGATTGTATGTCTGATTTTTGGATGACTTCGGCTACTTTTAGACAGACTTATGGAAGCGGTCGCGTTTTGTTTGACACGTTTTCATCTGCTCATTTTCTTTGGCTCGGCATAGCTGCCGTGGCTATTGCGCTGGCGATGGTTTTGTTTCGTTATCTGGGCGAAAAGGGCAGAAGAAGGATGTTTGTCGTCGTCACGGTTCTGATGCTGGCGGACGAGCTTTTAAAGTATGTCGCTACAGCTGTGACGGGGCAGTTTGAAGTGCAGTTTTTGCCCTTCCATCTGTGCTCGGTAAACCTGTTTGTCGCGCTTTTCAACACCATAAAGCCCAACAAGGTGACAAAGAACATCCTGTATGCGCTTTGCCTGCCGGGCGCGATAATTGCGCTGCTGGTGCCCACATGGACAAGCCTGCCGCAGTGGAACGTGATGTTTTTGTACTCCGAAACGGTGCATATGCTCCTTGTTTTGTACCCGTGCATGCTCTTGGCGTCGGGATTCAAACCCGACTATAAGGTCTTGCCGTGGGTGGCGCTGTTTTTGCTCGGCGTATGCGTGCCGGCGGTGGCGCTCAACACCATCTTCGACACCAACTTCTTGTTCCTCAACGGAACGGTGGGAAACCCCGTTTTGGAGCTGTGCAAGGACGTGTTCGGCGACGTGTACCAGATAGGACTTGTGGTCCTTTTGGTGATAGTGTGGTTCTTGATGTACCTGCCGTGGGAGATTGCCAGAGTCGCAAAGGCAAAAAAACTCGCAGGACTTGCCGCAAAGTAATCGTGAAAAGTAAAATCCCGTCCTCGGGCGATGAGGGCGGG
>DDJI01000009.1:6637-23458 GCA_002338885.1 Ruminococcus sp. UBA1828
CGTGACTTGAACACGCGACCTGCGCATTACGAATGCGCTGCTCTACCAACTGAGCTATTCCAGCGACAAATGCTATTATATACAACAAACGCGCCTTTGTCAATAAACAAGCGATAAAAATGCCGCAAAAATGTTTCGATTGATATGCGCAAATTTTTCCCGCAAAACCTCGATAGGTTCTATTGATATCGACAAAAAAATGTGATATACTTATCATAATTAGTCTGAAAACCACTAATGCGGCGGGAGGAAAGAGACATGTTTCAGGAAAGCGCGAAAAAACGCAGCGTGGGGCAGATAATAGGCATTGTTTGCGTATTTGTCCTTGCGCTGCTGATAGTTTGCACATTCGTTCTGTACGGAATATTTAAGGACGCGAACACCGCTCCGTCAATATTCGGGCACAGGATTTATATAATGAACGGAGACGGCATGGAGCCGAGAATAGAGCAGGGCGCTGCCGTGTTTGTGGACGAGGGCGTAATGCCCGAAGCGCCGGGCAACGTAATCCTTTGCAGCATAGACGGCAGGCTTGCCGTCGTGGGATATGTCGGCTCTCAGGAGGTAACCTTGCCGGACGGAACCGTCGAGTCCCGATACATCGTAAAGTATGACAACACGCCTGAGGACGAAGTCTGGGCTGTAGAGGCGTCTGACATAATAGGCAGAGCGGTTTCGTATGATGTATTTTTGGGCGCGCTGATAAGGTTTGTCGCGTCAAAAGCGGGAATGCTCATAATAGTTATAGTTCCCTGCGCCGCACTGGTGATATATGAAGTCGTGATGCTGATACTGTCCCTTAAAAAGGGCAAAAAGGCAGCAGCCGCGCAGGCGGATTCGTCGGAGCTTGATTACGAGATACCCGACTTCTTAAAAGACGATTATGCCGGTGAGGAAAGCAGCTCGAAAAAGGCCAAAAAGGCTTATGCAGAGCATGAGCCGGCTGCGTCCGGGTCTGAGCCGGCTGTGCCCGGGTCTGAGCCGGCTGTGCCCGGGTCTGAGCCGGCGATGTCCGGGTCTGAGCCGCTGAGGTTTAAGAGCGGCAACAAGGAAAAGCCCGCCGCAAAGCATGCCGACGGAGAAAAGAACCCGTTCGGATTCGGAAACGGCAGCGTAAGCATATCCTCCGGATCGCTCCGTGCCGAGAGAAAAGCAGCCGCACAGCCTAAACCCAAGCCTGCACCCGCATTTACAAGCTCGCAAACGGACAGCATGCCGCCTATAAGAAAAGCGGACCACACCATTCCGGAGGATGCGTATCAGCACAGCGAAGCCGATCATGAAGCCGCGCCCGCCGTCACGCCCAACGCCGCAGCTTTCGAGAAGGTGTATGAGCAAACTCACCGTGAAGAGCCGCAGCCGGCACATGATGACAGCGCCGGCACTTCAAGCAGCGCCGCAAGCTCGGGAGATTTGCTTGGTTCCGGCTCGGTAAGCTCACGCATGGACGAGCTGATGAAGCTTTTGGAAGAGGAAAAGAAGAAGCTAAGCGGCAACTGACAGCAGTTAAAAATGATATTTAAGCGCTCGAACAAAACTCACAAAATTCGGGCGCTTTTTTGCGTCCTGTGCTGCCGTATAATTTTATTCGTTCGGCAAATAATAGCAGTGTTCAGAGACTTAAAAATCGACAGAATACAAAATCTTGCGAAAGGAATGAATAAACATGAAGGCAACAGGAATTGTCCGAAGAATAGACGACTTGGGCAGGGTAGTCATCCCGAAGGAAATACGCAGAACCATGCGCATAAGGGAAGGCGACCCGCTTGAAATATATACAAACAGCGAAGGCGAGGTAATATTTAAAAAGTACTCGCCGATAAACGAAATGTCCGAAACCGCATCCAACGCGGCAGACGTCATCCACAAGCTGAGCGGCTCGCCCGTCATAGTGTTCGACAGAGACCATGTAGTGGCGGTGTCGGGCGTGCAGAAGAAGGAATATATCGAGCGCAGGCTGTCGCAGGCGCTTGAAGAGCTGATTCAGGCGAGAAGGAGCTGGGTGTGTGACAGCAGCGGCGACAGCAAACCCATATCTCCCGTAGAAGGCGTGCAGCGCCCCGCCACAGCAATCGCACCGATAATAGCAGCGGGCGACATCGCCGGAGCCGTGTGCATACTTGTCCCCGATGCGGACGTGCAAAAAACCCAGTCCTCAAACTCGGGGCTGATGCTGACACTTGCGCAGACTGCCGCAATGTTTTTGGCAAAGCAGCTTGAAGAGTAGCTTATTCAAAGCAGCATAAAAATCCCCGTCAGAGCCTGGCGCTCCGGCGGGGATATCTTTTTATGTATACGTGTATTATACCTGCGCTCACTTGTTCGGGTCTATTGCATGGCGGTAGCTCCAAAGGTACTGTATGCCGGAGCCTGCGGTGAGCACTGCCGCAATCCACACGAGCACAGCGTCAATCACGTGCACGGCGGTTTCAGGCATGCCGACTCCGACAGCCATAATACCGTGAAGGAACAGCACGGCCACAACCGCGACCATTGTAAATGCGGTTTTAAGCTTGCCGAACCATCCTGCGGCGACGACTGTGCCGTCGTCCGACTTGACAACCAGCCTCAGCGCAGAGACCATGAACTCTCTAAACAGTATTATTATCACCGGCACGGAGCTGACCCAGCCTTTTTCCACAAAGACCAAAAGCGCAGCCATGACCAGCGCCTTGTCCGCAAGCGGGTCCAAAAACTTTCCGAAAGCCGTTATAAGCCCGTATTTTCTCGCTATTTTTCCGTCGAGCATGTCTGTTATCGACGCCGCGGCAAATATCACAAGCGATATCAAAAGGTTAAAGCTTGTGAACTCCCAAAGCGCAAAGACCAAAAACAGCGGTATCATGAACACCCTCAAAAGGGTGAGCTTATTGGGTAGGTTCATCGCTCATCCTCCCCAGTGACATGCCTATTAAGTCGTAATCGATGTAGTCCTCCGCCTTTATCGCCACGTATTCTCCGACCGACGGCGTGCGTCTGGGTGAAGTGAAGAACACTTTTCCGTCTATTTCGGGGGCCTGAGCGGCGCATCTTCCGTACCACATCTCGGAGTACCTGTCGTATCCCTCTACGACAATCTCCATTGATCTGCCCAGGTAGTACTTTACAAGCTCGTCGTTTACAAGCATCTGCTCCTGCATGATTATGTCGGCGCGTCGCTGCTTTTCCTCTTCATCTATCTGGTCGGGCATAGACGCCGCCGGCGTGCCCTCCTCCTGAGAATACGCAAAGCATCCGAGCCTGTCAAACTTAGCTTCCTTCACAAACTCGCAAAGCTCTTCAAACTGCTCCTCGGTCTCTCCGGGGAATCCCGCGATAAGCGACGTCCTCAAAAAGACGTTAGGCATTCTCGTGCGGATTTTGTCAAGCAGCATGCGTATGTCTGAGCCGGTAGTCTTGCGGTTCATCTTTTTTAAAATATCGTCGCATATGTGCTGGATGGGTATGTCGAAGTACTTTAAGCACTTGTGCTCCGTCGCAACTGTTTCTATCAGCTCGTCGGTTATCCTCTCGGGGTAGGCATACAAAAATCTCACCCACTTCAGCCCGTCTATTTGGCATATCTGATGCAGCAGCTCCGGCAGCATTCCCTTGCCGTACAAATCCTCGCCGTAGCGGGTGGTGTCCTGCGCTATCAATGCTATCTCGCGGTAGCCTACCTTTGCAAGCCATTTCGCCTCATCGAGTATGCTTTCCATCGTCCTCGAGCGGTATTTGCCGCGTATCATGGGTATGGCACAGTAGGAACAGCAGTTTGAGCAGCCCTCCGCAATCTTTATGTACGCATAGGTTCGGGTGGAGACTATTCTTCTGCCGTCTATTATAAGTGCGCTCTTGTCGCCGTACATGGTTATAGGGCCTTCGCCCGCGACAACCTTTTTGATGATTTCGCCGAGCATTTCGTTCGCGCCTATTCCCACCACCGCGTCAAGCTCCGGTATTTCCTTCATGACCTCGTCGCGATACCGCTCGCCCAGGCATCCGGTCACTATGACGGCTTTTATCCTGCCCTCTTTTTTCAGCTCAACAAGCTCCAGTATCGTCTCTATAGCCTCCTGCTTTGCGGCTTCTATAAAACCGCAGGTGTTTACGATTGCCACATCGGCAAGCGACGCATCGGTGCGTATAGCGAAGCCCTCTTCGCGCAGGTTGTAAAGAATGTGCTCGGCGTCCACCTCGTTCTTAGGACATCCTAAGCTGACCATTCCGACTGTTATCGGCATTTTGTAGCCTCCCTCGTATTTTTAATATTCATAATCGTCGTACTCGTCCGCATCGGAAAACTCCTGCGGCATCTCGTAGAGCACGGCGCATATCGCATTTTTTATGTCGGAGTATGAGTACCCCAGCCTTGCAAGCGCAGCCTTGAGCCGCCTCATGCCCTTTTCGTCGCCGAGGCAGGAGCGGTATTTTCTTCTTATCACCGCCGCCGCACGCTCCGACGTGTCGTCGCGGTACTCCGAAAGCGCATCGTCAATCACCTCGTCGGGTATCCCGCGACGCTTAAGCTCAAGCCTTGCACGGTACTCGCCGTACCCCTTTTTAAGGCAAAGGCTTTCGGCAAGCGCACTCGCGTACCTTGAGTCGTTTATCTGCCCGCCCGATGTGAGCTTGTCCATGACAAACGCGCATATCTCGTCGGCGTAGCTTGCGCTCAGCTTTGTGTACATCTCAACGTATGAGTAGTCGCGCCCGTCAAGCAGGTACAGCGCCCTTTGCATGGCTTTTGACTTTTCATTTTCAAAAATCATCTCGTCCGCCGCCGCTGCCGGCACGCTCATGCCCTTGCCAAGATGATAATTTGCAGCAACCTCTGCACTAAGGTACAGCGGCAGCTCGTACCCTTCAAAGCATATCTTCACCGTTTGCCTTGACGTCTTGCCCTGCGGCATGGCTTCCATGCTTGAAATGACAAGCGTGCGCCTGTCGGGATTGAAGATTTCATCCTGCATGGCTTTACTCGGCGGGAGTAAATTCGTCAAAGTCCTCGTCGTCCGGCTCTATCACAACGCTTGAAGAGCTTGACGCTCTCTTAGGCTCCGCCTTGGCCTTAGGCGCGTCGGACGCATCGTCCTCGGAATTGTCCTCGCCCGCCATGGCCGACACGGCAGCCGCCGCAGCTTCAGACAGCGCCGCCGCCTTTTTGCTGCGCCTTGACGCCATGACAAGGTTTTGCTTTTGCTCTTTTATCTTTTCCTCGATTTCCGCCATGATGTCGGGGTTGTTTGTCAGGAAGTCCTTGGTGTTGTCTCTGCCCTGACCTATCTTGTTTCCGTCATAGCTGTACCATGCGCCCGACTTGTGGATTATGTCAAGCTCTGTCGCGATGTCCACAATCTCGCCCACGCGTGATATGCCCTTGCCGTACATTATGTCAAACTCCGCTTCCTTAAACGGCGGAGCAACCTTGTTTTTAACCACCTTGCACCTTGTGCGGTTTCCCATGACCTCCGCGCCGTTTTTGATTGCTTCGCCGCGGCGAACCTCAATTCTCACCGACGCATAGAACTTGAGCGCCCTTCCTCCCGGTGTCGTCTCGGGGTTGCCGTACACAACGCCTATCTTTTCTCTGACCTGGTTGATGAATATCGCCACGCAGTTTGACTTGGATATTACGCCGGTGAGCTTTCTCATCGCCTGCGACATAAGACGCGCAAGCTGTCCTACGTGGTTGTCGCCCATCTCGCCGTCTATTTCCGCCTTTGTGACCATTGCTGCAACCGAGTCCAAAACTATTACGTCGATAGCTCCGGAGCGAACAAGCGCCTCTGCAATTTCAAGAGCCTGCTCTCCGGAATCGGGCTGAGACACGAGCATGGAGTCTATGTCTACTCCGAGCTGTGACGCATACACCGGATCGAGCGCATGCTCAACGTCTATAAACGCAACCTCTCCGCCCAGCTTTTGAGCCTCCGCCACGATGTGCAGCGCAACGGTGGTCTTTCCCGAGCTTTCGGGGCCGTATATTTCGACTATTCTTCCCCTCGGCACGCCGCCTATACCGAGCGCCATGTCAAGGGTCATGGAGCCTGTCGGAATGGACTCTACGTTCATCGTCGTGTTCTGTCCCAAGCGCATTACCGCGCCGACGCCGTAAGCCTTTTCTATCTGTGCAATGGCGGTTTCAAGCGCCTTTTTCTTTTCTTCCTTTGTCTGCGTCGCAGCGGGGACGTTTTTCTTTTCAACGGTTTTCTTCATTGCCATGTGGACAGCCTCCTGTGCTGATGGATTTTAACGGTCCTGAGCCGTTTCTCATGTTATAATATAACACAAATTTGCGGCGCTGTACACCCCGCAAATCGCTATTTATGTCCGATAAATTGTACTGCTATTCACTGCCTCATCCGATACTTGCCGACACCACTCTGTCTTTTCCCGCAAGGTCCTTTGCCACGGATGCATCCCGATAGCCGCAGCCCTCAAGTATTTCTATAACGCTTTGCGCCTGCGAGCAGCCTGTTTCAAAGAGTATTTTTCCGCCCGCAGCAAGCGCATCCTTCCACGCATCCGCCACAGCCCTGTAATACTCAAGCCCGTCACTGCCGCCGTACAAGGCAAACGCCGGCTCGCGGCGAACCTCTTTTTGAAGCTCACGCATGTCGCGCTCGTCAAGATACGGCGGGTTGCATGTGATTATGTCCGCCCTGCCGAACCTTGTTACAAAGCCGTCCGCGGACTGCTTTTGCGTCACGTCGAGCATAAGCGCCGTCACGTCGGCGCGGTGTGCGGCTATGTTTTTTTCAAGCCAGTAAAACGCATCCTTTGAAAGCTCCGCAGCGTAAAAATGCGCCTGCGGGAGTTTTTTTGACAGCACAATCGGTATGCATCCCGTGCCGCTGCAAAGGTCTAAAACCGTCTCGGCATTTAAGGCGCCGCCGAGCTTTAACACCTCGTCCACAAGCGTTTCGGTGTCCTGCCTCGGTATCAATACCCCCTCGCCGACGTAAAACTCTTCGCCGTAAAACTCCCACTTTCCCGCGATGTACTGCAAAGGCTCTCCCGAAATGCGGCGGGCGAGCATAGACTCAAGCTTTGAGCGCTCATCCTCCGTCATTTCTCTGTTGAGCCTTGAGCACAGCAGGTCGGTAAGAAAGCTCCTTGAATATATGCATTCAAACAAAACTCTCGCCTCTAAGTCTGCATCCTCAACACCGGCGTCCGCAAGAACTTTTTCGGCGCGCAAAAGCTCGTCTTTTACCATTTGTCCTTTTCTTTGTCCTCATGCACGCAGGGCATGAACGCAGCTATTGCAACCTCTATTTGGCTGTCGTCCGGTTCACGGGTGGTGAGTCTTTGTATCCAAAGGCCGGGAGCGGAGATTATCCTTGTGGCGACGTTGTCGTATCTGCCGTTGATTCTTATGACCTCATACGCCACCGAGACTACAATCGGCAAAACGCAAAGCTTTAACAGCGCCCTGAGCCACACCACGTCCCACGGCAGCATGAACAGCGTGTTTACGATTATGGATATGAACAAAACGAGGAATATAAAGGACGTGCCGCAGCGGGGGTGGAAGCGTATGTGTTTTTTCACATTTTCGACTGTCAGCTCGTCTCCCGCCTCGTAGCATGCGATTGTCTTGTGTTCTGCGCCGTGGTACTCATAGGTGCGGCGTATGTCCTTGAGGCGGCTTGTCAGCCAGATGTAGAACACAAATATGCCTATTTTAAGCGCGCCCTCTATTATGTTTTTGAGAATGTATATGTCGTCAAGCCCCGGGATGAGTATTGCAAGCCCTCTTGTCGCAAGCGCGGGCAGGTATACAAACAGCAAAAGCGCCAGCGCGACGCCGAGCACTCCCGCCACGACCATAAGTCCCGCCATGAGCTTGTCGCCGAGCTTGTCTGTCAGCCATTTTTCAAACTTTGACGGCTCCTCTTCTTCGACGCCCTGCATCGACTTGTCGGCGGATTTTGATATGCACCTGTAGCCGTCTATAAGGGTGGTGACAAAGTTGACCGGACCGCGTATGAACGGGGTCTTTTGATACCACTTTGCCGCGGGAAGCGACCACGTCTCAAGGTCTATAGTGCCGTCGGGGAGCCTTACGGCCATCGCCTCGGTGTCCGAGCCTTTCATCATTACTCCCTCTATTAAAGCCTGCCCGCCGATTCTCGTCTTGAACTTGGCAGGCTCTTTTTTATTGCCTTTTTTGCTCATTAAAATTACCTTCTCTCCTTTGCAAGTTTATATTAAGATTTAATGCCCGGGAGGGTTATCATAACCGTTGTGCCGGTTCCGAGTTTGCTGTTTATGACCAGCTTTCCTCCGTGCATCTCAACTATTTCATTTGCAACCGCAAGCCCTATTCCGGAGCCTCTGCGGGTGTGGTTTGCCTTGTAGAATTTCGTCTTTACCTTGGGCAGGTCTTCTTCGGATATGCCCACGCCGGTGTCCGAAACAAGTATTACTATGTCGCCCTTGTTTTCATACGCCTCCACCGAAACAACGCCGCCCGGGTTTGAATACTTGACCGCGTTGTCGATGATGTTTATAAACACCTGCCTCAGCCTTGCCTTGTCGCCGTACACAAAGGGCAGCATCTGCGGCTCGTAGTATTTAAGCTCTATGCCCAAAGACTTTGCGCGCTCCGTGTATATAAGCACAGCCTCGCCCAGCTCCGCAAGTATGTCGCAGGTCTCCTCCTTTAAAGTAAACCTGCCGTCCTGTATTCTTGAAAAGTCCAAAAGCTCCTCAACCATGTCCGAAAGCCTTTGCGTCTCGCCGGTTATGACCCTCATCGCCTTTTGTATCGTTTCGGGGTCGTCCGGCATGCCGAGTGCGGTTTCGCTCCAGCCCTTTATCGCCGTAAGCGGCGTGCGCAGCTCGTGGGAAACGGAGGATATGAACTCGTTTTTGACCTTGTCCGAGTTTGCAAGCTCGTCCGCCATGTAGTTTATCGCGTCCGCAAGCTCGCCTATCTCGTCGTCGCTCCGCTTTTCAATCCTCTCCTTGAAGTCGCCCTGAGCGTATCTTCTCGCTGTCTGGCATATCTGACGCACCGGCATTACTATCGAGCGTATGAAGTACATGCCCGAAAATACCATCAAAAGCACTATTGCAGCCACAACCACCGACAAAAGTATCGCAAGCTTCACCATTTGAGCCTGCACAAGCTCCATCGAGGTCATTATTCTGAGCGCACTGTACTCGCTTGAAAGCTCCGGCAAAAGCGTGGTGCAAAGCATTACCTTCTCGCCGCTCTGCAAGGTGAGCACCCTGCTCGTCCTGCCGTCCTGCGATTCCTGCGCCGCCTGAAGGTCGTCAAGATTCATCCACTCTGACGGCTGAAAGCCGGAGCTTGTGAGCGTAGTGTTTCCTATTGAGTTTATCGCCATAAGCTCGTACTTTTCCTTTTCGGAAAAGCCCTCTATCATGCTTCTGACGCCGTTTTGATAGCCGGACACGGATGTATATCCCGCAAGACCCATCGTAAGCGCGTCGAGCTTTGTGTTTAAATCCTGCCGCACGGCAGATGTGTAGTAGTTGTTTGCAAGCACAAGCATCAAAATCTCAACTAAAATGAGCACTGCAATGACTATTCCCAAAGAATTTATCAGCCAGCGCCGAGTTATGCTGTGCCGCTTTCCCACAGCCGCGAACGTGAATACGCCCTTATCGTCAGACATGATTACTGCTCCGCGTTCCACTTATAGCCGTAGCCCCAAATGGTTATGATGTATTTGGGCTTGGACGGCTCGTCCTCTATCTTCATTCTTATTCGGCGGATGTTTACATCGACTATCTTTTCCTCGCCGTAGTAGCTCTCACCCCATATGTGCCGCAGTATGCTCACACGGTCGAGCGCGGTGTTCGGGTTCTTTAAAAAGTATTCCATTATCTGATACTCAACCTGCGTCAAATCTATCGGCACGCCGTTTTTTGTGACAACTCTGCTCTTAAAGTTTATGGTAAACGGTCCCGAGCTGACCTCGCTTTGCTTGTCCGACTTGCTGTTCATTAAGCTCACGCGCCGGCATATCGCATCCACACGTGCTATAAGCTCCGATATCGAGAACGGCTTTGTGATGTAGTCGTCCGCGCCTATCATAAGGGATGAAACCTTGTCCATCTCCTGAGACTTTGCGCTCAGCATTATAATGCCTATGCTGTCGCTGCGCTCTCTCAGCTGCTTGCACACGGTAAAGCCGTCTATGCCGGGCATCATTATGTCTAAAAGCACCGCGTCAAAGTTTCCTCCCGCCTCGTCAAACGCCTTTATTGCGTCCTCGCCGCAGCTCACGTCTGTCACGTCGTAACCGCTTCTTTTTAAGTTCAAAACGACAAACTCGCGGATGGAGTCCTCGTCCTCGCAAACAAGAATACGCTTCATTTGCTTTCTCCTTTGTCATGATTCAATGTAGTAAAGATTGCTTCTCACCTCGTCGGCGGTTAAAAGCAGCGGCTCGCTCTCGCTTGCTATGCTCTTATACATGAAGCAAACGTAGTCTGTGCCGTCTATATATACATAGCCGTTGTTTTCATACGCCTGCTCGCTCGCTGTCGGCAGAACGGCTATGCTCAAAAGCCCCTCCATTTCGGAAATGCTCTGGGCTGTGTAGTCGTACTTTAAGAATGTTATTTCGTTTGTGTCGGCGTTTCTTTGCACCGTGACAAAGTTGTGCCACCTTCCGGGGAGCTTGAATATATACCCTCCCGACACGTTGTAGTAGCTTTGAGCCTCTTCATAAAAGTCTCTCAGCTCCGGGTCGTATGAAAGCCACAGCGTGATGTTTTCTATGTCCGACTGGGTCAGAGCGGAATACCCCAAAAACGGGCTTATGACCGGTATCTCAACGTCTCCGTCGCCGTCGTAGTCCATGGTTCTGTAGCCGTAAGGGCGCGCCGTGCGCTCAAGCAGCCCGCTGCTGTCAGACGTTGGCGAGACGATTGTGTCGCCGTCGAGCATAACTATTTCGGTAAAAGCCGTGGCATTTTCCGTCACCGCATCTATAAACAGCGCGTTCACGCCGTCGTAAAGCTCTCCGTAGCAGCAGCCGGATATATATGAGGCGCTGACCGAAAGATTTCGCTCTCTTGTCTGATAGTCGAGTCCGTCAAGGGTCTTTATGGTGCTGACAGATACGGAGGTGCCCACCTTTCTGACGATTACCGTTTCATCTGCGCCGCACCCGTCTAAGTCCCACCTGCCTATTACGGTGTATGCGCCCTCGTATATCGACGCAAGAACTCCGGATGTGTACCTGTATATGCATACGCTCTTGTCCTCCGATGCCGGACTTCCGTAGCCTATTATTATGTCAACCGTGCTGCCGTAGTCGGCAAGCATCACCGTGTCAACGTATGTCCCGCTTCCCGCAAGCTCGTACATGGCGTCCCATCCGCCGTCCTCCGTCTTGTCAAGAACCGACACCCTCACGTTTTGCGTGCTCGACTGTGACGAAAGCGTGTAAAAAGCCAAAGCCTCGTCGTTTCCGTCTGCGTCTATGTCGGTTATTATGAACGCGGAGCGGTAGTCTCCGGAGCGGGGATAGGACGGCACAACCGTTCCCCCGACGCTTTCTATCAGCGCATCGTGAACTGCCGCCTGCTCGTCGGCTATGCTCGGTGCGGCAAGGAGACTGTCGATGGAAAAGGTGATGGTCTCGCATCCGCAGAGGGTGCAGAGCATGCACACCAAAGCCAAAACCGCAGTTTTTTTAAAGGTATTTACTGCGCTCACCTTTCCACCTCCCTAAAATGTAAAATCATATGTCTTATACGTACATGTCGGCATAATACGCCTTATGCTATTATACTACAAGTGCGTGACAGTTGCAACCGCCGCGAAGCCCCTGTTTGCCCGTTTTTTAATACAAAACCGCGCAAAACCTTAAAAGCGTCACGGAATATAAAAAGCAGCGCCGCCAAAAAGCAACGCTGCCCTTAAAGTTTATGTTCTGTCCGCTATGTCTACATATGCTCTCTGACCGCTTATCGCCTTGTACGCAGGTCTTATGATTCTTTGGCCTGTCGTCTTTTCCTCGAAGCGGTGAGCGCACCAGCCTGCCATCCTTGAAACCGCAAAGAGCGCCGTAGCTATTTCCTCCGGTATGCCGAGCATCCTGTAGCAAAGTCCCGAATACATGTCCACGTTTGCGCAAAGCGCCTTTTCCGAGCCGGTTTCCTCGTTGAAGATCGCGGGCGTGAGGCGCTCTATGCTGTTCAAAAGCTCAAACTGGCTTTCAAACTCCGTGCCCTTTGCCATTTCAAACGCCGTCTTTTTAAGTATGGTCGCGCGCGGGTCGGAAAGGGTGTATACCGCATGTCCCATGCCGTAGATGAGTCCCGAACGGTCGGACGCTTCCTTTCTTATTATCTTTCTTAAAAGCTCCGAAAGCTCGACGTCGTTTGACCAGTCGCGCACGTTTGCCTTTATGTAGTCGAGCTGCTCCAAGACCTTTATGTTTGCGCCGCCGTGCTTGGGGCCTTTGAGCGAGCCGACAGCCGCCGCATACGCAGAATACGGATCCGTGCCGGACGACGTCAAAACTCTGCACGCAAATGTGGAGTTGTTTCCTCCGCCGTGCTCCGCATGGAGCATGAGCATCAAATCGAGGAGCTTAGCCTCTTCGTCGGTGTATACTCTGTCGTGCCTTAAAAGCGAAAGTATGGTTTCCGCGGTGGACTCCTCGGGGTTTAGCTGGTGCATATACATGCTCTTTCCGTCGTAAACCCTGCGCTTTACCTGATACGCCGACGTCATTATCACCGGCATCTTGGCAAGTATCGAAACAGCGGTGGAAAGCTCCTGGTCGGGAGTCTGCGGCTCGGGGTTTTGCGCATAGGAGTACAGCGCAAGTATGGCTCTTGCAAGCTTGTTCATGATGTTCTTCGAGGGCGCCTTTAAAATCATGTCCTCAAAGAATCCGGGGGGCAGCTCGCGGTTTTCCGCAAGCGCACGGTTGAAGTTTGCAAGCTCCCGCAGCGTCGGCAGCTTTCCCAAAAGCAAAAGGTACGCCACCTCTTCATATCCGAACCTGTCCGACTCCTGAGCGCCGGCGACAAGGTCGTAAATGCTGTATCCTCTGTAGTAAAGCTCGCCGTCTATGTTTTGCTTTTCGCCTTCGTTCATGATGTATCCGTGAACGTTGCATATGTTTGTAAGTCCCGCAAGCACACCCGTTCCGTCGGCATTCCTGAGGCCGCGCTTCACGTCGTATTTCTGATAGTACCTTGGGTCGATGCGGTTGTTTTCAAGGAACTCTTCGCAGAACTCTCTGCGCGTGTTTTCGTCGATATTAAGCTTCATATGCATTCCTCTCATTCACAGTGATATTAAATTAAAGTGTAGCACTAACGCGCGCCGTTGTCAACCAAAGCGGATAAAAAATGAATTTCGGCGCATGTTCAGACTGCATTTTCAGCCCCGCAAGGCTCGCCGGCGCCGCAGACGCACCCGCAGAAAAAGGCGGCATGCGCCTAAAAAATGCATATATAAAATACCGATTTATGCATTTTAGCCGCCCGTGAGGGTGTGATAGGTGTAAAAACCGTAAACATTGAGTATCGGCTCGTCATACCTTGACGCGCGGTCGTACCATGCGCCGAACCTGTCATAGTACCCGAACGCATTCATGGCGGGGGTGACATTCTGCACGTCGCGTATCATCTGATACTCCCTTGAAAGGGGTATTCCCGCCGCTTCAAGCGTCGTCACGCCGAGAAAGTTCGGGCTTGTCACCCCAAGCCCCGGCTCTTGCTCATAGTCAAGCTCGAAGTTTGACCATATCATGTACGGCGTTTGATAGCGGGTGAGAAAGTTGTTTACGATGAGGTTTAAGTTCGGCGACAGCTCGTCTATCAGCTCCTGTTCGACTGCCGGCTGATGGTCTCCGAAGAACACTATCATAGTCCGCTCGTCCACGCCTTCAAAATACTCGATGAGCGATGCCAAAGCCTCGTCCGAAATCTTCATCAGCGACAAAAACTGCTCCGCCCTCGGGTACTTTCCCTCGCTGTCCTCTATGTGCACGTCCGTCGTGAAGTCGTCGCCCTCGTATTCGTAGCCGGAATGGTTTTGCACCGTCACGCCGAAAATAAATATGCGTTCGGAGCTTTTGTTCTCAAACTGCTCTATCACCTGCTCGTAAAACCACTCGTCGCTTATGTAGTTTCGCACGTACTCCGGCTCGCTTCCGAAGTTTTTCTCCCATATTTTATCGCTTGTGAACTTGCTGTCGCTGCCCGTCATGTCCTCCGCGCTTATGAAGTCGTCAAATCCCATAAGCTCGTACACCGAGTTTCTCTTCCAGCTCACCTCGTAAAACGGATGCATGGCAACCGTCTCGTAGCCGTACTGCTCAAGATAGCTCGCCATAGAGGGGATTTCCCGCGTTATCTGCTGCATGTATGAGTAGCTGCCGCTCGGCAGATACATCATCGACAGTCCTGTCAAAAACTCAAACTCGGTGTTGCATGTTCCGCCGCCCAAAGTGGACACCAAAAGCTTTCCGCTCTCAAAGAACGCGCCTATGTTTATCACGGCGGCTAAAATAACCGCCGCTCCGACCGCCGCCGCAAATATCAAACCCTTGCCGCGGCGCAGGGATATCGTCTTTTCAGATGCCAAATTTCGTCCTCCTTAATCCGCACAGTTTGCCGCACTGCCACTGTGCCGCTTTACTTGCGGTAATTGACAGAAAACACGCGCCTGTGTATTATTTTTATAAGAAGCTGTTTTAAAAATACGCTGTATCTGCGCCGCGCAAAATGCGTGACGCATTTAAAGCCGTCTGCATAAAATAGTACTGAATATCTGCATTATATAATAGTGCGGTCAATTTTTCAACCGCGGTTTAAGGAGGGAGGAGCAAGATGTCTCAGGCAAAGCAGTCGATTAGAAGAGCGCTGTGGGAGTATTTGATGATAAGTATAGGCTCCTGCGTGTATGCCGTGTCAATAAGCCTGTTTTTGGACCCGAACGGGATAGTCCCGGGCGGATTTACCGGACTTGCGGTGATAGTACGGCAGTTTTTCCCCGGGCTTCAGACCGGAACCGCGGTGCTGATACTCAACCTGCCTATTATCATCTTGGGAATATGGAAGTTTAAGCTGAGGTTTTTGGCGTCAACCATATACTCCGTCCTGCTTTCTTCCGTCATGATGAACCTGCTGAACAAAATAGGCCCTTTGACAAAAGACCCCCTGCTTGCATGCGTCGCCGGTGGCTGCCTGATGGCAATAGGGCTTGAAATGGTGCTTTATCAGGGCGCGACAACCGGCGGCACGGATATAATAGTAAAGCTCCTTCGGACGAAATTCCGCGGACTTTCCGCCGGAACGCTCTTTATAATAACGGACGGAATAGTCGTACTGTTTGCCGTGATAACAACCGGCGATATCGACTCGGGTCTGTATGCCGCGCTGTGCATAATAGTTTCCGCCGTGGTGATGGATCACATACTCAACGGCAGCAGCGAGGCTAAAATGATACTTTTGGTCAGCGACAGATACGAGGAGATAACAAACCGCCTCATGACAGAGCTTGATGCGGGGGTCACACTCTTGGACGGCGTCGGAGCATACTCCGGCACGAAAAAGAAGGTGGTCATGTGCGTGGTCAAAAAATCGGTCACCTCAAAGGCAATGCGCCTTATAAAAAGCGTTGATAACGCATCCTTTGCGATAATCACCACCGCAAACGAGGTATTCGGCGAGGGCTACAAGCTCCATGAGGACAACTTTTAAAGAAAAAAATATCCGCCCGCCGGCAGGGAAGATACCCTGTGCCGAAGGGCGGATTTTTACGCATGCATCAGGCGTGCATTATTATAAATGTATATACGGGTTTTGCTCAAAAGATTACTTTTGCGCGCTGAACGCATACACGGTCACGTGGTGGTACTTTTCACCCGCACGCAGTATGGGCTTTTCAAAGTTGTCGTGGCGCATGGCGTTGGGGTAAAACTGCGTTTCAAGGCAAAGTCCCTCTCTGCGGCATATCGGCTTTCCGCCCTTGCCGTAAGGCGCCGTGCCGTCAAGCGAGTTTCCGCTGTAAAACTGCACGCCGGGCAGGTCGGAATACACGTCCATGACTATTCCGCTCTTTCCCGCTTTAAGTGTCGCAATGTTTCTGAAGCCTTCGCCGTCGGGGCAGAAGTTGTGGTCGTATCCTCCGGCAAACCGCAGCTGCTCATAGTCGCAGTCAATTCTGTCGCCTATTCTGTTAAATGACGTGAAGTCGAGCGGCGTTCCTTCAACCTTTGCCACGTATCCTACGGGCAGGCATTCGGAGTTTCCGACGGTGAAATGAGCAGCCCTGAGCTTCAAGCAGTGGTCTGAGATGCTGCCCGAGCCTTCGCCGTCAAGGTTGAAGTAGCAGTGATTTGTCAGGTTGCATATGGTGTCCGCGTCGCTTTCGGCGGTGTAGTCTATGACAAGGGCGCTATGGTCGTCGAAGCTGTACTTCACGCATACGCTGAGCGTTCCGGGGAAACCGCACTCGCCGTCGGGGGAGGTGTAGCGCATGACGACGCTTTCGCCGTCGATTTCTCCGCTCCAAAGCCTTTTGTCAAATCCGGGATTGCCGCTGTGAAGGTTGTTTCTGCCGTCGTTTTTCTCAAGTGTGTATGTCTTGCCGTTTAATGAAAACTCCGCGCCCTCGATGCGGTTTCCGTTTCTTCCTATCACAGCTCCGATGTATTTGTTTTGGGCTTCATAGTCGGCGGGGCAGTCGTAGCCTAAAGCTACGTCGGTGAGCTTGCCGTCCTTGTCGGGCAGGACTATGGAGCGGATAGCCGCGCCGTACTCTATCACCTCAAGATATGCTCCCGCACTGTTTCTAAGCTCATAAAGGTATACGCTTTTGCCGTCCGA
>DDJI01000009.1:23463-31696 GCA_002338885.1 Ruminococcus sp. UBA1828
CTCCGAGAGCTTGCCGAACTCACGCTTTGTCACAGTTGTCATTTTTAAGATGCGTCCTTTCTTAAAAAATTTAAATTATTTATTTTCAGTGCAATAAATATTGCGTCAACTTTGTATTATCAGTGTAACACCCTTTGAGCTTAAATTCAACAACGGCGCGGAAATTAAACAAGATTAATTATTGATTAAACTTTTAATCAAAGTGCTGAAATTGTATTTACAAAGGGCGGTTTCAGTGTTATAATGATAACAACTAAGTAAAAAAGGAGTGTCACAAAATGACTAAAAGAATTCTCTCAGCTATCTTAGCGGTTGTTCTTGTAGTTACGTCGCTGGCGGTGCCCGTATTTGGTGCAGCCCCTTCAGCCGGCGCTCAGCTCACTAAGGACGAAAGCTCAAATAAGCTGACCCTCACTTGGTCTCCTGTAGAGGGAGCTAAGATTTATCAGGTTATTTTCCTTAAAGATGGCGTTACTGTTAATTCGACTACCGTGACCGTTTCGGGTTCGGAAGATAACACGGCAGAAAAGTGCAAAGTTACATACACCCCCAGTGTGGGCGGTAACTACAAGGCACAGGTTTCCGCTAAGAAAGTTGCAAACGGCGAGCATCTCGCGTTCTACACCAGCAACTCCATATCCATTCCTCTGACAGGCTCAGGCTCGGGCGGACTTCAGATCACATCGAGCGGCAATATAACTAACTTGTCTTGGAACAACGACGGATACAGCACAAACTACTACGTAGAGTACACCACTTCTGAAGGCAAGAGCGGATTCTACGTTAAGGCTGCAAGCGAAGACAAGAAGACCAGCACCACAATAAGCACTGCTTTGAACGACATCAAGTCGATTGTCATCTACAGGGCCAACGTTGCGGGCGATGCATACAGCGAAACTTTGGCAACCTGGACTAACAACGGTTCTTCTACCGGCGGCAACACCGGCAGCAGCTCGGGAGTTCAGATTCAGGGCAACATCAATGTAAGCGTCAGCGGTTCCAAAGGCGTTGTTACATGGGGCGCGGTTTCCGGTGCATCAGCTTACACCGTAACCATCTCCAACAACAGCGGCTCATATCCGCAGAGATTCGGCTCAAGCACAACAAGCGCAACCTTCGACTACTACTCCAACATGGCTTACAACATCATTGTAAGCGCTACTGTTAACGGCCGGTCATCCGTTATCGGTGTGGCTGAAATAGCTGCGGGCAGCGGCGGAAGCTCTATCGGCGGCACAGTAGTTGCCACAAGACCTTCTTCAAACAGCAGCTCGGTATTCCTTCAGTGGACAGGCAACTCCGCTCCTTACTTAATCACATATTCTGCAAGCGGCTACGGCTCACAGATGACACAAGTGGCAAACACCAACTATATAACCCTCAACTGTGACCCCAACTACAGCTGGGTATTCACGGTATCATCTCTTACCAACGGATCGGTTGTAGGCTACGCAGCTCTTAACAGAGGTTCTTCCTCAAGCTCCAACAACTCCGGTTCTATAGGAACCACCGGCAGCCTCACCATCAGCAGAGGTCTCAACAGCTCCGTGGTTTCATGGCCTTCAGTGAGCGGGGCAACCGGTTACATTGTAACCTATAAGAGCTCCAGCGCTTCCTACTCATCAAACCAGTTTGTAAGCTCTACAAGCTTCACCGTTCCTTACGGCTCAAGCGAAACTTGGACAGTAACCGTTCAGGCTCTGTACGGCAACCAGACAATAACCGTCGGTTCCGCAACAGTAACTCCTTCCGGAATCACTCAGGGCGGTTCTACTTCTTCGAGCAACACCACTCAGGGCAACAACTGCACCGTTACAAGCTATGACAACTATGCCGTACTTTCATGGAGCGGCACAGGCAGAGCCCCGTACACCGTTATCTACTACTTGAACGGCAACACCACTAACGGACAGATGATCAGCACCAACTCGACATCTATCCAGCTCAACATTTCAAGGTCTTACTCATACGTTGCAATAGTACTTGACTCGCAGAACAGACAGGTTGCATACGTAAGCGTTAAAGGCTCTACTTCAACCGGCGGCTCTACGAGCGGCGACATAACCAAGACCGAGATTGTAAACCTCACCGCTACTCCCAAGAACGGTTGGCAGACAACTATTTCCTGGAACAGAAGAAGCGACGCGGTTGCATACATCGTAATGTACGGTCTCCTTGGTGCAACAGCATCTGAGGACACTCAGGTAATCGCCACAAGCGTTGACATTCCGTTCAGCTCATCAATAGGCTATCAGGTATATGTATACGCTCTGACAAGCACAGGCAGAACCTACGAAGTAGGTCACATCTACAATGTTCCCGGTTCAACCGGTTCAACAGACAACGACGATGATGTAAAGGATTATCCTACTAACTTCAAGGCTACATCCGGCAACAAGAAGATTACGCTTTCTTGGGATGCGGCTGACGGAGCAAGCAGCTACACCATTTACTACAGAAGAGCTACTTCTTCTAAATGGCTCAGAGCCGGCACCATCTCTAAGACTGCTGTTAACATCACCGGTCTTACCAACGGCGTCGACTACGAGTTCAAGGTAACCGCAAACGGCAATGATTCCGGAATTGTTGAGATTGCACCTTCTGCAACCACTTCAACAACCGTAATCGCACGTGACCCCGCAGACGATAACGACGACGTAACCGTAAGCGATGAGATTTCGCTCATCTCCGTAACCAGCACCTCCAGGGGAACAATCACCGCTACATGGACTCCTGTTTCCGGAGCTACCTCTTACAGAGTATACGTTGCTGAGGGAGCAAGCTCTACCTACAGAAATAAGGGTACCTTCACCGGAACAACCGCAGTTATAAGCGGACTCAACTCCGGCAAGACCTACAAGGTAAGAGTTCTCAAGCTCCCCGTTGAGGGTGACACCGCAACAGCTTTGGCAGCTTGCGATTACATGCAGGTTACCGTAAGGTAATATAATTTCAGACTTATTCGAAACGTTAGAATCTTACCCAAAAGCCCATCGCCTCGCAGTAATGCGGGGCGATGGGCTTTTATATGCACAAAACCAAAGAATGCGCAAATTCGCCTTATATGCCGATGCCCGCCCTAAGCTCTTATCAGCCGATTTTGCGCAGCCTTGCGCGCCCTCAAAACTCACCCAAACCGCCTGCCGCACATGCAAAAAACGCATGTCCGCGCAGCAAACCATGCGCTTTCCCTTGACAGTGTGATAAATCTAATTTATACTGATAATATATAACATTATGTGATTGGCGGGATAGTGCATGGAAAATCTGAATTTCGGGCGGGCCGGCGGAAAAACTGCGGCTGAAATTTGCAGCGGCATACGCCTTGGCTGGAACTTGGGAAACACGCTTGACGCACCTTCGGGCGAAACCGCATGGGGACAGCCCGTGACGACGCTTGAAATGATAAAAACCCTTAAAAATCTCGGATTTGACGCCTTGAGAATACCCGTTTCATGGGGACTGCACATGAGCGGCGAAAAAATCGACAAGCGTTGGCTTGATCGCGTGCGGGAGGTTGTGGGCTACGCTTACTCGCAGGGCATGTATGTTGTAATAAACTCCCACCACGACAACGATTTTTACTATCCCAACCCGCAAAACTCCGACAAAGCCGTGAGGTATATAGAATGCGTGTGGTCGCAGGCGGCATGCGCGTTTAAGGACTTCGGCGAAAGACTTATATTTGAATGCATGAACGAGCCGAGACTTGCCGCAACGCCGCATGAGTGGGTGTTTGACCCCGAAAATCAGGACTGCATCGACTCCGCAAGGGTGATAAACCTTTGCAACGAGGCGTTTTTGAAGGCTGTCAGGGACAGCGAGGAAGGCGGCGCGTTTCACAGAACCGTGCTGCTCTCCTGCTATGCAGCGTCGCCCACGGCGGCACTCGATGAAAGCTTTAAAACCCCTGCGGACTACGGGGACTGCCATGCTTTGCTCTCTGTTCATGCATACTGCCCGCACCTTTTGTGCATGGACGGCAGCTATAAAAACCGCGAGTTCGTCCGCCCCGATTACACTCGGGAAATCGAGGACTTTTATGAGCGCATCGCTGAAAAATACGGCTTCGGGGGAGCTATGGTCACCGAAACCGGCTGCACAGACAAGCAAAACCCCGCCGCAAGACAGGAGTGGGGCAGGGAGTTTGTCTCAGCGGGCAAAAAGCGCGGCATGCCATGCTTTATATGGGACAACTCGGAGGTGTCAGGCCCTTCCGACACCGACGGCACGGAAAAGTTCGGCTTGTTTGACCGGCGGGGGCTGCGCGTATTTTCACAGAGCGAAAGCTATTACAAGGGCATTGTTGAAGGCAGCTTGAGTTAGCGCCTTCGATGTCATATACGTTTGGAACATTACTATAGAGAGGAAAGAAAACTATGAATAAAGTTAGCACTGTGCTGAAAAGACTGGCGGCAGCTGTGCTTGCCGGTGCGATGCTTCTCACGCTTGCGGGATGCGGACAGCGTTCGCAGGACGACGAGGTGACAAAGGCTCAAACGGAGGATGTCACCACCGCCGAGGAGCAGACATCCGCGCCCGAAACATCCACAGAGGCGACCGAGACGGAGCCGACAACCGTCACAACCACAGCTCCGGCAACAACTACGGCTGAGCCGACAACTGTTTCCACGACTGCGCCGACGACAGTTTCGACCACCGCGCCGACAACCGTGACCACAACCGCACCCACCACAAAGGCTACTGCCGCGCCGACAACCGTGACCACAACCGCGACAACCGCAGCCACCGAGGATGAGCAGCCGCAGTTTTCCTTGGATGCGGAGCTTGTCAACTCGCGCGAGCTTGGGCTTGAGGCGAGCGGATCGCTTGCAAGGGCGTACAAGACTGTCGGCAACACCAATCCCATCTCCTCAAATGTGTTCTTTGCAGACCCCACTGCGGTTGAGTATAACGGCAGGCTTTACGTCTACGGAACATGCGACAGCCAGGAGTACATAAAAAACGGCGGTCAGGGTGAGAACACGTACGGCAGCATTAACTCGCTCGCATGCTTCTCCACGGCGGACATGAAAAACTGGACTTACCACGGCGACATACCTGTCGGACAAATAACCGGCTGGGCGTGGTGCTCGTGGGCGCCCTCGATAGTTTCTAAGGAGACGGACGGAAAAACCACATTCTATCTTTACTTTGCAAACAGCGGCGGCGGCATAGGCGTCCTCACGTCCGATTCGCCGACCGGTCCGTGGGAGGACCCTTTGGGACATGCTCTTATCAGCCCGAACACAAACGAGCTTGCATCAGATCCGGTGTTCTGGTGCTTTGACCCCGGAGTATGCATAGACGACAACGGCGTGGGCTGGATGGTGTTCGGCGGCGGCGACCCCATGCATGACGGCGAGAGCGGACTTTACACAGGCAATTGCAGGCTTGTAAGGCTCGGCGAGGACATGATTTCCCTCGACAGCGAGATGATAGTAATAGATGCGCCGTATCACTTTGAGGCAAACGAGCTGAACTTCATCAACGGAAAATACGTCCTGACATACTGCTCAAACTGGTTTGAGCGAACCGAGTGGCCCTCCGAATACAAATATGCCAAGCCGGAGCTTTGCACCATGTGCTACATGGTTTCCGACGACCCGTTAGATCCGGACAGCTGGGAGTACATGGGCGAATACATCAAGAACCCCACCGGCTACGGCTACCCGTTCAGCAACAACCACACCCACCTTCAGGAGTTCAAGGGCAACTACTACATCTTCTATCAAAACGTGCTGCTCCTTAGAAACATGAACGTTCAGGGCGCGGGAGGATACAGAAGTGTCGGTGTCGATGAGCTTGACGTAGACGAGCAAAACGTCACCTTCCCCAAGGCGACGATGACGGACAGAGGAGCGTCTCAGATCGAGCTTTTAGATCCTTTCGAGGCGGTTCAGGGCGAAACCTCAAACGTCAGCGCAGGTGTCACGTATACCACGTCGGATAAGCGGTTCTGCGCCGTTATGGAGGACGGCAGCTGGATAGCTTTGTGCGGCGTTGACTTTGCGGACGGGGCGTCGTCCTTTGCCGCAGTGGTAGACGGCAAGGGCGCGCTTGAAATACGCCTCGACAGCGAAAAGGGCAGAACGGTAGGCAGCATACAGTTCGACACGGACGGCTTTGCCGCAGTTACGTGCGAGCTTGACGAGACCGTGACCGGTGAGCATGATTTGTACCTTGTCGCCGGAGCGGACGACAGCTTCGAGCTTGACATGTGGCAGTTCGCAAAGTGACCACACATAATTCATAGCACATAAAAAAACAAAAATCGCCTTTATCGAGAAAACAACTCGTATAAAGGCGATTATATTTTACTATTTGTGATACTTTGAGTGGGAAATTATCGAAAGTGCGCGGTATATTTGCTCCGCCAAAATCACCCTTGCAAGCTGGTGGGGCAGAGTCATCTGTGATATCGAGAGCTTAAAGTCCGCAAGCCGCTTCACCTCGTCGCAAAGCCCGTACGAGCTGCCTATTATGAAGTTTATCCGGCTGCTGCCGTTCACCGCGGCGGTTTGAATCATGTTTGCAAGCCCCTCGCTTGAGGTCTGCCTGCCCTCTATGCACATGGCGATGTTGTATGCGCCCTTTGCCTTCATCCGCTCGATTATCGCTTTTCCCTCGGCCGCAAGCGCGGCGTCTATCTCCTTTTGAGAGGGCTTGTCCGAAAGCTTTGCCTCGGCAAGCTCCGTCACGCCAAAGTCCGCATACGCGCCTATCCTCTTTGCATATTCCGCAACGGCGTCCCGCCAATACGCTTCCTTGAGCTTTCCTATGCAGATTATGGATATGTTCATCAGAACGTCACCACCATGCCCTTGCTTTCGGGCGGCGCTATGTACATCAGAAAGTCCTTGTTAGGCTTGTAGTCGTCGCAAAGCTCCCGCGCCATGGTGTTTTCTACAATCTGCGGCGTGTTGTTGTTCTTGCTGAGGTGTCCCAGGATAATTCTCGTGGTTCCGCTTTCGACAATCTTTCGCACCTCGTGTGCGCTCGCCACGTTTGACAGGTGCCCGTCCGCCGATGCGATTCTTTGCTTGAGCACAAACGGGTACGGCCCCGAGCGGAGCATGCGCTCATCGTAGTTTGCCTCCAAAAGAACAAGGTCGCATCCCAAAAGGTTGTCCTCAACCTCCTGCGTTATGTGCCCCAGGTCGGTGCATATTGATATCGTCTTGCCGTCCGGCGTGCTGATTTTGTAGCCCACGCTTTGAAGCGCATCGTGAGGCGTTGCAAAGGACTTTACCGAAAATCCGCCCACAACCTTTTCCGAGCCGACTTCCATCGCCTCTCCGCCGCAGGATGATATGCAACCCGTCCTGTCGAGCTGCTCATACGTCTTTGTGGAGGCGTACACCGGCACGTTGAAGTTCTTTGTGAACACCCTCAGTCCGGCTATGTGGTCGCAGTGGTCGTGCGTTATGAACACCGCCTTCACGGCGCTTGCGCTTATGCCGTTTTGCAAAAGAGCATCGGTGATTCTTTTGCAGCTCACGCCCGCATCAATGAGTATTCCCTCAGTGGGAGTGCCTACAAAGCTCGAATTTCCCGAGCTTGATGAAAAAAGGGGATACACCCTTGCCAAGATAACACGTCCTTTACGTACTTTTCTCAAAAGCTATGCAGATTTCTGCCGCGCGCGACCGGAATCTGCATTAAATAAAGCCTATACTATTTTTCTCGCCGGCTCGTAGTCCTTCACACGGGTTATGTCCGCGCCGAGACCCTTGAGCTTGTCGTCTATGTTTTCATATCCACGCTCTATGTGGTAAATGTTTTCTACAACCGTCGTGCCGCTTGCCATAAGTCCCGCTATCACGAGAGCAGCGCCCGCGCGAAGGTCCGTAGCCCTTACGCATGCGCCTTTAAGCTCCTTTACGCCCTGAATAACTGCGGTCGTTCCCTCGACGGTTATGTCCGCACCCATCCTTCTCAGCTCGCTCACGTACCTGAAGCGGTTGTCAAAGATGTCGTCGGTGACAACACTTGTGCCCTCGGCGGTGGTCAAAAGGGTTGAAAACTGCGGCTGCATGTCAGTTGGGAATCCCGGGTGAGGCAGCGTCTTTACGCTTGTCTTTACAAGGGGTCCGGTGACGTACACATGCACGCATTCGTCGTATTCTTCAACCGTCGCGCCGACTTTTCTGAGCTTTGATGTGATGGATTCAAGGTGCTTCGGGATTATGTTCTTGACCCATACGTCTCCGCGCGTTGCGGCAGCGGCAGC
>DDJI01000009.1:31791-35925 GCA_002338885.1 Ruminococcus sp. UBA1828
ATGTGCGGCTCCTTGGCGGCGTTTTCTATAATCGTAAGCCCCTGAGCCTTAACCGCGGCAAATATCGCGTTTATGGTTCCGCCTACGGTGTTTATGTCAAAGTAAATCTGGCTGCCTATCAGCCCGTCGGTGCGAAGCCTTACAATTCCGCCGTCTATGGTGTGTGCGGCTCCGAGGCTGTTAAACGCCTTGAGGTGCTGGTCTATAGGCCTGTCGCCCAAGTCGCATCCGCCCGGCATCGGAACGTCCGCCTTGCCGAACCTGCCCAAAAGCGTGCCCAAAAAGTAGCTCGACGCCCTCATCGAACGCGCGAGGTCATACGGCACCACCGGATCGCATATGCCACGGGTGTCTATTCTCATGGTGTTCTTGCCGAGTATCTTTATGCTTGCACCCATTTCGTAAAGTATTCTCAATGAAATGCTGATGTCGCTTATCTCGGGAACGTTCTCAAGAACGCAAGGCTCGTCCGAAAGTATTGTCGCCGCAACTATTGCGACGGCTGCGTTCTTCGCTCCGCTTATGACGACCGAGCCGTGTAAAGGCTTGCCGCCGTGTATAACAAACTTGTCCATATATATCTCCCTAAAATGCCGCCCGACGCCCCCTCAGAACGTCCGGCGACACCATATCTATCTTATATCTTAATCTAACTTATTGTATCACGAAAACCCCGTTATTACAATTACATTTTCGTTACAAAACTAATCTTTTATTCGGCATGTTTTCGTATATTCCTTGACAAGAGGACAAACGCAAGGTATAATTTAGGTAATAAACTGCTATGAAAGGTGCGTTACGAATATGAACATTGATTCTAAGAAAACTTTTTTAGGCATAGAGTTCGGCTCTACGAGAATTAAGGCCATTTTGGTGGATGAAAAGAGCGAGGTAGTCGCTTCCGGCGCGCACGACTGGGAGAACCGCCTCGAAAACGGCGTGTGGACCTACTCCTTAGAGGACATAAGCGAGGGTCTTCAGGATGCATACGCCACCCTGGCTGCCGACTTTAAAAACAAGTACGGCTCGCCCCTTGAGACGGTGGGCGCAATGGGATTCAGCGCCATGATGCACGGCTATATGGCTTTTGATGCGCAGGGAAAGCTGCTGGTGCCCTTCAGAACCTGGAGAAACACCATCACCGCCGAGGCGAGCGAAAAGCTCTCCGAGCGCTTCGGCTTCAACATACCTCAGCGCTGGAGCATAGCTCACCTTTATCAGGCAATCCTGAACGGCGAGGAGCACGTCAAAAACATCAGCTATGTGCTCACACTTGCGGGATACATCCACTATATGCTCACCGGCAATAAGGTTTTGGGCGTCGGCGAGGCGTCCGGAATGTTCCCGATAGATTCCGCCACCGGAAAGTATGACGCCGCAATGGTGGCCGACTTTGACGAGCTGATAAAGCCCTACGGCTTTAGCTGGACGCTCGAGTCGGTGTTCCCCGGCGTATTAAGCGCAGGCGAGAACGCAGGATACCTCACCGAAGAGGGCGCGCGCTTTATCGACCCCACCGGAACGCTCAAAGCGGGAATACCCGTGTGCCCGCCTGAGGGAGACGCCGGAACGGGCATGGTTGCGACAAACAGCGTAAGAGTCAAGACGGGAAACGTCTCTGCGGGAACCTCCGTGTTCGCGATGATAGTTTTGAACAAGTCGCTGTCTAAGCTCTATCCCGAGATAGACATGGTGACAACTCCTTCCGGACTGCCCGTTGCAATGGTTCACTGCAACAACTGCTCGAGCGACCTCGACGCATGGATAAGAATATTCAACGAGTTTGCAAACCTCAGCGGTCATCCGATAAGAAAGCCCGACCTTTACGACATGCTCCTTAACTGCGCCATGACGGGAGATGCCGACTGCTCCGGACTTGTCACATGCAACTACTTCTCCGGCGAGCCTATCACCCACTTTGAAGAGGGCAGGCCGATGGTTTTGCGCACCCCCGAGACAAACTTCACCCTTGCAAACCTTATGCGCAGCCACCTTCTTTCGGCTCTCGCAACGCTTAAAATAGGACTTGACATACTCCTGGCGGAAAACGTCGAGATAGATAAGATTTTGGGTCACGGCGGATACTTCAAGACAAAGGGCGTAGGACAAAAGCTTCTGGCGGCTGCCATGAACACCCCCGTTTCGGTAATGGAGACAGCGGGCGAAGGCGGAGCATGGGGCATGGCTGTGCTCGCTCAGTACATGGCTTTGAAGGGCGAAAATGAAACGCTTGAGGACTACCTCGACAACAAGGTGTTTGCCGGCATGAAGTCCGTAATCGAAGCCCCCGACCAAAAGGACGTCGACGGTTTCAACAAGTACATACAAAACTACAAGCGCATGCTCGATGCAGAAAACGCTGCGGTAAAGAGCTACACTTGCGACTAAATAGTATCCCGGGGCTTGCCGAAGCGTCAAGTCCCGGTTTAGTTTGCGCAGCTTTATTCGCGCAATGCCGTGCAAACCCTGCAAAACTTATTTTTAACGGAGATACTGTATGAAAAACAAATGGCTGTTTTATATGACGGGGTTCTTTTCCGGACTTTCCGTCATGGCAATCGAGCTGGGCGCATCAAGACTCATGGCACCTTACTTTTCTTCATCGCAGATAGTCTGGACGATCATAATAGGCACCATAATGATAGCAATGGCGTTGGGAAACGTCATAGGCGGGCGGATGGCGGACAAGCATGACACTCCGGACAGGCTTTTCGGATGGCTGTTCGCCGCGGCTACGTGGACGATGCTCATCCCGCTTGTGGGAAAGTTCATAATTGCGGGCGTGGCGCTTGTTCTGGCGACGTTCGTGACGAGCAACTACCTTGTGATAGCTGCGTTTGTAAGCTGCATACTCGTGTTCGTGTTCCCGCTGATGGTCTTGGGAATGGTGACGCCGAACCTCGTCAAGTATGCCGTGCACAACCTTGAGGAAAACGGAAAGACGACCGGCATAATCGAGGCATGCAACACCATTGGCAGCATAATAGGAACGTTTTTGCCCACCTTTGTCACCATACCCTTTGTCGGAACAGCCGCTACGTTTGTGATATTCGCATCGGTTTTATACATCGTGTGCATAGTGTACCTGATACTGCGCAAAAAGAGCAAAAAGTCGCTTGCCATTCACTCCGCGGTG
Organism: Ruminococcus sp. UBA1828; assembly: GCA_002338885.1. Classification (GTDB taxonomy): domain Bacteria; phylum Bacillota; class Clostridia; order Oscillospirales; family Ruminococcaceae; genus Faeciplasma; species Faeciplasma gallinarum. The sequence goes on from DDJI01000009.1 coordinate 34,928, forward strand.
GCGTGCGTGGCGCTTGTCTTGGGCATACTCTCAAACAACATCGGAGTGGCGTTTTGGGAGAGCAACATCCTCTACGAGGGCGAATCAATATATAACTACCTCAGAGTGGAGGAGGACGACGACTCGATTATTTTGTCTACAAACGTGCTGTTCGGCGTGCAGTCCATTAAAAGCAAGTCGGGCGGTCTGACCGGAATGTATTACGACTATGCGCTTGCCGCACCCGTGATGGCGGGAGCTGCCGCGGATGACTCGAAATCTGTTTTGATACTCGGACTCGGCACCGGAACGTTTGCCACACAGTGCGTTGAATACTTCGGGCTGAGCGACATAGACGGCGTGGAAATAGACCAAAAGATAATAGACCTCTCGCACGAGTACTTTGACCTTCCGGAGTGCGTCAGCACCTACACCGAGGACGGCAGAGCATACATCTCCATGACCGAGCGCACATACGATGTGATAATGGTAGATGCGTATCAGGACATAACCATACCGTTTCAGATGTCGAGCGTGGAGTTCTTCACCGAAGTAAAGGAGCACCTTAACCCCGACGGAGTGATGGTTGTAAACATGAACATGCACACCGACAACGAGGGCGGAATAAACGACTACCTGTGCTCAACCATATGCTCGGTGTTTGACAGCGCATACACCGTGTCAACCCGCAGCGGAAACGTCGAGCTGTTCGCATCAAGCGGGTTCGACTGCCGCGAAATACTTGAGCAAAACCTCTTTGGCATACAGGACAACACCCTTTACGCGTTTATACGCAACGTGTCGGACAGCCTTGAGAAGGTGGAAAACGAGGGATACATCTTCACCGACGACAAAGCTCCCGTTGAGCTTTTGGGCATGAGCGTGCTGGATGAGATGATATCGGACGAGCTTGCAAACATAAAACAGCTCATAAAGGGCAAGAGCATAAAAGACCTGTACAACATGCTGATAAGCGCATAGCAAGCACAGGCGCCCATAAAGAAAAAATCCCGTCGGGA
>DDJI01000066.1 GCA_002338885.1 Ruminococcus sp. UBA1828
CTCCCCGGTATTACCAGCTTCTTCTTTGAATTGTAGCTCTTCTGAAGTGCGGGTGCGCCCGTCTTGTCAACAGTGATGTCTCTTCCCTTGCGTACTAACTGGTTAAAGGTTGGCATGTTTTCTCTCCTTTCCTTAGTATTTTTAATGCGTGCATTTTTGAATGCATGCCCTTTTGCTGCGCATTTCTATGGCAATCCCATAGTTTCGCATACTATTCAATTATACTTACAGTTTGCCCGAAAGTCAAGAAAAAAGTTCATATCAAATATGCCGAATTTACCGTTTGAGACGCTTTTGTAATTGGCGGTTCTCATAAATAGCGGGGGCATTTGTATTGACATTGCACGCTGTAAGGGTATAATTATACTGTATCTCGTTGTCGGCTTAAAACGCAGGGCAGCGCGTCAAAAAGTTATAATACACCGCCGCGGCAAGCGTGTCAACAGGCATTTTCGCGGCGTCAGGAAAGGCGGGGCGGCATGGGCGCAGCAAGAANNAGAAGGCGTCAGCCTTAAAAACAGAATATCTCAAAGTCTCGGCGTCGGCAAAGTGATATGCCGGCTTATATCGTCATGGCTTTTGCTGTCTCTTATAAACAGCCTCACCGGTGCGGGAAAGTTTGACGAGCTGAGCTTTGCCCAAAACACCCCGATATCGGCGTCGGCACTCATTTTTGCGATGATATTTGCGGGGCTGACGGCGCTTTCGGCGTGGGAGCGAAGGCACAACACCGATTCGTGGGCTTTGGCGGCGGCGGGCATGGGATGCGCGCTCACGTGGCTCACAAATTACCGTGACACATCAAACCGTGCGGGGTTCTGTTTAGCGTGCATAGTGTTTGTCCTGCTCGTTCTGGCATACTTTATAAAAGAAAACAGGCGGTTTATCTGCCGCACGGCGACAAAAATCAGGCTCTTTTTGGACAGCAGCGGCGTGGCGGCGGCCATATGCGCGGCTGTGCTTGCTTTGGTGATGTTTGCGTTTATCTCGGTGGTCACGGTGATGCGCTACCAAAACTTTTCCTCGCCAAACTTTGATTTCGGGCTGTTTGTAAACATGTTTCACAACATGAGCAAGACCGGACTTCCGCTTGTCACAAGCGAGCGGGATGCGCTGATGAGCCACTTTGCGGTGCACATCTCGCCGATATATTATCTTTTGCTCCCGTTTTACATGCTCATTCCGTCGCCGATAACGCTTCAGCTCGGACAGGCGGCGGTTGTGGCGCTGGGAATGATTGCGGCGTATCTTCTGGCAAAGCGCATGGGGCTTAAAAACAGCGGCGCGCTGGCCGCATGCGCCGTGTACGCCTTCTATCCCGCGCTCAGCACCGGCTGCTTTTACGACCTGCATGAAAACTGCTTTTTGGCGGTATGCCTTTTGTTCACGTTTTATTTCTACGAGTCAAAAAAGTACCTGCCGATGTACATCTTTGCGGCGCTGACGCTCTGCGTCAAGGAGGATGCGGCGGTATACATCATAATCTTTGCGGTATACGTTTTGATAAGCGCAAGCGGTATCAGGCGCATACACGGCGCCGTTTTGGGCGCAGTGTCGGCGGGATACTTTGCGTTCTGCGTTTACATGCTTCAAAAATTCGGTCAGGGTGTGATGTCCTACAGGTATGAAAACTTCATTCCGGACGGCTCGCAGGGGCTTTTGGGCGCAGTGAGGACGCTGTTTGTCAACCCGGGATACATCCTCACTCAGCTTTTCGCCACATCGGACGCCTCCGGTCAGAAAATCATATACCTGCTGCTCATGATGCTGCCCGTGGGATTTCTGCCGCTGCTCACGAAAAAGCCTTCAAGGTGGCTTCTGTGCACGCCCATCCTTTTAAATCTGCTGACGATGTACAATTACCAGTATCAGATAAGCTATCAATACGGCTTTGGAATTTCGGCTTTTTTGATTTACGCCATGATGCTCAACCTTTCGGACATGAGATCCGCGCCGCCGCAAAGATGCGGATCGGTGTGCCTTGCAAACGCCGCGGTCGGCATAGCTCTTGTGTCCTGCCTTTGCATATACAGCTCGTACGTGGTGCAAAACGCCGCATCGCAGGTAAAAAGGTACAGCTTAAACTATGAGACGTACGCCGAGATGAACGCCATCCTCGACGAGATCCCCTCCGACGCCTCGCTTTGCGTGTCCTCCATGCTCTTAGCGCATGTTGCGGACAGGAGCGAAGTGTACGAGGCAGAGGTTCACGAAATCTCGGAGGAGGGCGGATACACCGAGTATGTCGCGCTCGACATGCGCAGCGGCAACACCGAGCTTCTTCAAAAGTACCTCGACCTCGGCTACGTGCCCTTTGCCGGCTCGCAGGAGCTTGTGATGGTTCTTAAGCTGTAGTAAACTATCGTGAATACACATTTAATATGAAAAGTATTGACAACGCTGCGGCAACCTGATATCATTATGATATCAGGTTGTTATCATTATGACGACCTGCACGACTAACCGATTTAAGCGGCGAAAGGAAAGGTACACAATATGGAAAATGTAAATATTCAAAATCAGATCGATGAAAAGCTCATCGACCAAAAGGAAAACGGACTTTCGGTGCTGCTCCTGACTGCGCTTGCGTACATCATTGCGATTGCGGCGACAATAGCGGGCGGAATTCTCTTGGAGGACGACAACTTTGCCGTCGGAGTTACGCTCTTGGTTGTGGGAATTGTGTGGCTGTGCGTAGGATGGATTCCGTGGTGCGGACTTAAAATTCTCAAGCCGCAGGAGGCGTTGGTTCTGACGCTCTTCGGAAAGTACGTGGGAACGCTCAAAAAAGATGGCTTTTACTATGTAAATCCCTTCTGCTCGGCAGTCAATCCCGCGGCAAAGACAAAGCTCGGGCAGTCGCTCGACGTTGACGGAGGCATAAAGCACGCGGTAACCATAAACCAGGGTCAGGCGGCGATAGAGATAACCTCAAGCAAAATTTCGCTGAAAATAATGACGCTCAACAACGCCCGTCAGAAGATAAACGACCGTTTGGGAAACCCGGTGGAGATAGGCGTTGCGGTCATGTGGAGAGTTGTAAACACTGCAAAAGCCGTGTTCAACGTTGACAACTACAAGGAGTATCTTTCGCTTCAATGCGACTCGGCGGTGAGGGAGATAGTTAAAATATACCCTTACGACGTGGCGCCGAATATCGACACGACGGGCGACGGCGTAGCTGACGAGGGAAGCCTTCGCGGCTCCGGCGAGGTCGTCGTGCAGAGGATAAGAGATGAAATACAAAAGCGAGTAGAGAACGCGGGGCTTGAGATCATAGAGGCGAGAATAACCTACCTGGCATACGCGCCCGAGATTGCCGCCGTGATGCTCCAGCGTCAGCAGGCAACTGCCATAGTGGACGCGAGAAAGATGATAGTTGACGGAGCCGTCGGAATGGTTGAAATGGCGCTTGATCGCATAAACAAAGGCGGCATGGTGGAGCTTGACGAGGAGAGAAAAGCGGCAATGGTATCAAATCTTCTTGTTGTGCTCTGCGGAAACCACGATGCCCAGCCGGTGGTCAACTCGGGAAGCCTTTACTGATGGCGGAAAAAAAGCAGATACCTTTAAGAGTATCAGAAAAGCTGTACAACGCCCTTCCCGCTTGGGCAGAGGATGATTTCCGATCCTTAAATTCGCAGATAGAATACCTGCTTACCGAATGCGTCAGGCAAAGAAAAAAAGACGGCAAATACGTCGGGCAGGACATAGACAAGCCGCCCGAGCTTGACATAAAGTGAACGCAAAAACCCCTTGCAGCAATCTGCAAGGGGTTTTCATCTTTTTATTCGTTTATCTGCTCTATGCGGGTACAGAGCATCTGAGCCTCTTCCCTGCTGTGGGTTATCAAAACAAACGTCTTGCCGTCAGAAAGCTCCTTAACGCGCGGGATTATCGCATCATACAGTGTGCGGTCGTCTATACCCTTAAAAGGCTCGTCGAATATCACGACGTTTGAGCGGCAGAGCAGCGCTCTTGCTATTGCAACGCGTCTTTTCTCGCCGCCCGAAAGCTCCATGCATGGCTTGAACATCAGCTCAGAGTTAAAGCCGAACTCCTCAAGGAGCGCTTTTGCCTCATGCGGGTCCGCACCCGCTATCACTATGTTTCCCATGGCGTTTATCTGCTCTATGAGCCTGTCCTCCTGAAAGACAACCCCGAACGATGCGCCGCCCGAAAGCTTTACACCGCCCGAATCCGCGCTCTCAAGCCCCATTATGAGTCTTGAGAGGGTGGTTTTGCCCGCTCCGGAGTGTCCCATCAGCGCAACATGCTCGCCCGCAGCTATCTCAAGGCTGTAATCGCAAAGAACCTGCTGACCCTCAAAGGACTTTGACACCCGCTCAAGCGATATGCCGACGGGGTGATCCTTGGCGTCCGATGCGGCTTTACTCGGCATCCCGGCATGCTTTTTCTCGGAAAGCATGCGTGCGCCGGAAAACTTGTATCGGTAAAACGCGCCCAGCCTCTTTAAGAGGAGCAGAACTATTTTTTCAAGGCATGTGCTGACCGCTATTATTATCGCCGTCCATGCGAGCAGGTCGCCCGTCTCAAAGTACAGCTTTGCCTGATACAGCCTCTCGCCTATCGAGCCGTCCGAGATGCCTATCACCTCAGCCGCAACGCCCGATTTCCAGCAAAGTCCCAGCGCAACGGAGCATGCGGATATGACAAACGGCATGACCTGCGGCAGGTACACATATCCCAGCCTTTTTGCCGCGCTCAGCTTATACACCGCCGACATTTCTTTAAGCTCCCGGCTCACGCTCTCTATACCGCCCAGGATGTTCAGATATATTATCGGGAACACCATCAAAAACGATATGAATATGCTCAGGTTTTTACTTCCGAACCACATGATCGCAAGGATTATAAACGACGCCACCGGCGTGGACTTTATGACCGAGGTTATCGGCGACAGGAGTATTTTCAGCGCCTTTACCTTTGATGACAGAACGGCGGCTGCCGNNCTGCCGTGCCCAAAACAAGCGCCAGCACAAATCCCGAGGCGATTCTCACAAACGAAAAGCCGACGGTTTTCCACGTGTCGGGGCTTACAATCAGTTTTGCAAGCCTGCCCGCAACCTGCACCGGTGATGATATTATCAGGTCGCTGCCTATAGCTAAAGCCAAAGCCTCCCAGACAATTATCCAGAAGGCAATGGCAGATATTTTAAAAATTACTTGCTTGGTTTTCTTCGATTTATTACTCGTTGATGTAATAGAAGGAATCATCGGGGAGCTGTCCTCCTACGGAAGTCGGGTCGCTGTTGTAAAGAACGTTGAGGTAGGTGTCTATGCTGGACTTCATGTCCTCGCCGGTGATGCACACTATGTTGCAGTAGGGCAGAGCCTTCTTTGCAACCGCCTCGGCAACTATGTCATACTGGCCTACAAGCGCTGCGGCGGCATCTGTCTCGGAGTTTACATACTCGACAGACTCGGCGTACTCCTCAAGGAACTTGTCCACAGCCGCCTTGTTCTCCTCTAAGAACTCGTTTCTTACTATGGTGACGCCTGTTACCATCTGAGTGCCGTCTATCTTTTCCCACTCTTCGGTCAAATCAAGCGCTATTCTTATCTTGTCGTTTTGGTTCATCGCAACCGTGACATAAGGCTGAGGCAGAACGGCTATGGCGTCCGTTGCGTTTTCAAGCATTGCCGCAACCTCTGTGGCCTCGGACTTGTACTCGATGGTTACGTCCGTCTCGGGGTCTATGCCGTTGCTCTCAAGGATGTAGTTGAGGCAGTACTCGGGAGTGGTTCCCTTTCCGGTTGAGTAGATGGTCTTGCCCTTGAGGTCCTCTACGGAGTTTATCTGGTCGGAGGTCTCTATTACATAGAGAACGCCTAAGGTGTTTATGTCGAGAACGGTTATGTCAACGCCCTCTCTGTTGTTGAGAACGGATGCTAAGTTGCAGGGCACGTTTGCTATATCGACGTCTTTGCTGACTATGAGGGGAACTATCTCGTCCGCAGTTCCATAAATGCTGACGTTGTACTTGCCCTCGGTGAGTCCGTTGTCGCTGTCATCCATGAGCTTTACCATTCCCATTGTCGTGGGCCCTTTGAGGGATGCTATGTTTATCTCTACCGGCTCGAAGGTCTCTTCGTCGGTATTTTCCGCGTCGGCATCGTCCTCCGCAGTCACAGCCTCGGTTGTATCGGGCTGAGTGGTTACGGCGTCATCGGTGTTGTCGGTGCTGCCGCATCCCGTGAACACTGTCAGCAAAAGCATTGCAGACAATATAATCGAAACTATTTTCTTCATATAAGTATTTCCTTTCCCACAGATGCGCTCACGCACCTGCACAAATTAAACCTTTTTATCTCCTAAGAACGACCGCCTTTGCTTTTTGCAAAGTCAAATATCTCGGCGTCGGGGTCGCACACGACTATTTTGCCGCCCGTGGTCTTTATTATTCCCTTTTTCTCCAGTGCGGAAACAGCCCTGAACAGGCTCGCCCGCGACATTGACAGCTGCTTGGCAAGTCCGTCCTTTGAAATCGGGACGNNAAGCGCGTTCCGATACAGCCAGTACGCAAGCCTTTTCTCGCATCCGGATATGGACATCAGCGCAAGCCTGTCGGCAAGATACAGCATTTTCTGATTGCACAGCCTCACATAGCGGTACATCAAAGCGCTGTCGCTCGCAAGCATCTTTGCAAAGACGTCCTTTGGAATAAAAGCGACGGCACAGCTCGTCTTTGCGACAATCTGCGTCGGCATCTTCTTATGCACGAATATGTTGCATATGCCGAACTCGCCGCCGGTCGTGAGAACCGAAACGGCGCTTTGGTCGCCCGGAATCACCTGCGCGCAGCCCTTTATTATCACGCCTACGCACTCAACTCCGTTTTGCTCCTCGAAAATCTCAAGCGAACGCTTAAACTCCCTCACAAACCAGTCGCCGAGCATCAGCACATCCGAGCTTGCGCCGCAAAACAGCGCGGACTTCTCAAATGCATGCCTTATAAGCTCTCTTTCGTTCTTCACGGCAGTCACCCTTCGGATACAGTCTGTAATTATATCCGTCATTTTAAATGAGAATATAATCAAATTGAAAAGAATCTGTTAAGATTCGTCTCATATGATACACTTTTTTATTACCCGTGTCAAGGGGGAACAAAATGCGGCAGAAATCGGGCTTATGAGCTTGTATTGCAGTTTTAGGTGTGATATACTTTCTTACGTCGGCTGTAACGCCGAAATAAGTAATGTTATATCAGTGAGGAATCAGTATGAAAAAGTCAACTATAAAGAAGTACGCCAAGCTCATAGTGCGCATAGGCGCAAACGTTCAGAAGGGACAGGACGTAATTATATTTGCAAATGCGGATCAGTCCGATTTTGTCGCGCTTGTTGCGGACGAAGCATACAAGGCGGGAGCTAAGAGAGTTACGGTGAGATGGAGCTGCGACAAGCTCACAAAGCTCGCCTTCAGGCATCAGAGCACAAGAACGCTTTCGGAGGTTTTGAGCTGGGAAGAGGAGCGCATGAAGTGGACGGTGGACAATCTCCCCTGCTACATACACATTGTCTCCGACGATCCAGACGGATTGAGGGGCATAAACATGGAGAAGGTTCAAAAGGCCACTCAGGCAAGATACAAGGTCCTCAAAAAGTACAACGACGCCCTTGACAACAAGCATCAGTGGACGATAGCCGCAATTCCGAGCGAGGCGTGGGCAAAGAAGGTGTTCCCGGGACTTCGCAAGAGCGCAGCCATAGAAAAGCTTTGGCAGGCAATACTCGAGTCTGTATACGTGACAGACGACAACGACCCGATACAGGTTTGGAACAAGGTGAACGCAGACTTCAAGGAGCGCTGCGACAAACTCAACTCATACCACTTCGATCACATCAGCTACAAGTCCTCAAACGGCACCGATTTCACCTGCTGGCTCATGCCGCAGAGCGTTTGGAACGGCGGCGGAGAGTACGATTTAAGCGGCCGCTACTTCAACCCCAACATGCCCACAATAGAGATATTCACTTCTCCTCAAAAGGGCAGAGCAGAGGGCAAGGTTGTTTCCACAAAGCCGCTTTCATATCAGGGACAGCTCATAGAAAACTTCTGGTTTGAGTTCAAGGACGGAAAGGTTTCCGACTTCGGTGCGGAAAAGGGCAAGGAGCTGCTTGAAAAGATGGTCACCATGGACGAGGGAGCATCTATGATAGGCGAGCTTGCTCTTGTTCAGTACGATTCGCCGATAAACAACCAAAACATACTTTACTACGAGACGCTCTTTGACGAGAACGCATCCTGCCACATAGCTTTGGGCAAGGGCTTTAAGGACTGCGTGCGCGGATACGAAAACCTCAGCGACAAGGACTTCGAGGAAATGGGCTTAAACGACTCCATGATACACGTGGACTTCATGATAGGCTCTGCCGACATGTCCATCACCGGCTACACCGCCGACGGCAGCGCAGTAAAGATATTTGAAAACGGAAACTTCGTAATCTGACAACTCAGCGCAAAATCGCATTCATTGCATATGGAGCCGGTGAAATTTTGCCGGCTCTTTTTTTGCGGCGATTTAACGGCATCTTAACCGCGGCTTTACATAATTCGGCTTTTGGATTTAACATTGGCGTGGTATTATGATTAAGGTAGAATAATATGTTGTATCATAATATCAAAAAGACAGAAATCATCCGGCTTTAAGCGATCAAAGTGCCGGAAAAAGGAGATTAACATGTGGGCAGTTATTGACATCGGCTCGAACACCATACGCCTTGTGATTTACACGATTGACAACGGGCATCCCCGTCCCATGCTGAACAAAAAGTATGCGGTGGGACTTGCGGCGTACATCGACAAGGCAAATTGCATCAAGCAGGAGGGTATAAACATCCTTCTCGACGTATTGGCAGACATAAACACGATACTCCGCTACATTCATCCGGAGTGCGTTCTGCCTTTCGGAACGGCAGCCTTGAGAAACAGCGCAAACGGCGATGAAATAGTATCGCTCATAAAGGAGCGGTGCGGCATGGCGGTGCGCATACTTTCCGGAGAGGAAGAGGCGGTATTTGACTATTACGGAGCAATGCTTGAGGGCATAGGCGACGACGGACTTCTTGTGGACGTCGGCGGCGGAAGCACCGAGCTGACTTTGTTCAAGGACAGAAAGATTATAAGCGCTCTGTCGATACCCTTGGGTTCTTTAAACCTGTACAGAACTCACGTGGACGGCATACTCCCCACCCAAAAGGAGGCGCACAAGATTAAAAAGACCATAAACGACTATCTTGACAAGCTCGCCGACAACGAGCTTATGCACAACAACACGATATACTGCGTAGGCGGCACCGCAAGAGCCGCGCTTAAAATCATGCGGGACAGATACCTCCCGAGCGGCCGCGAAGAGGACAACTCCTACACCCGCTCTCAGCTGAAGGGCATGCTTGACGACATAGAGAAAAACCGCAAGCAGCTCATGCACAACATCCTCTGCCTGTCGCCGGACAGAATACACACCCTGATCCCGGGTCTGCTCGCGTTTTACACCGTGGCAAAGCACTATGATTCAAACAAGCTCGTGACGATCAGCCTCGGCGTTCGCGAGGGCTATCTTATGCATCATCTCGGCGAAAGGGGAAATACCCGTGAATGATCTTTACAAAAAGGGCTTTACGCAAAACCGCGAGCTGTCCTGGCTGCGCTTTAACGACAGGGTTTTGTCCGAGGCGATGGATGAAACGGTCCCGCTGCTTGAAAGGCTTAAATTCATAGCCATATTCGTAAGCAACCTCGACGAATTTTTCATGATACGCGTCGGAAGCCTTTTTGACATAATGAGCGTCAACGAGAACATGATTGACAGCAAGTCGGGCATGACTCCTAAGGAGCAGCTTGCTCACATATTCGACGCCGTGCGCCCGCTCTGCCTCAAAAAAGACGAGCTGTACAAGGAAGTTGAGAAAAACCTCCGCGCGCACGACATATCAAACCTTTCCTGCTCGGAGCTTGAAAAGAACGAAAAGGATCTGGTGAACCAGTACTTTGAGGCGTCCATACAACCGATTTTATCCCCTCAGATAGTGGACACGCATCACCCGTTCCCGCACCTTGCAAACAACGTCATGCACATAGGCGTTGTGCTCAAGCACAAAAACCGCGAGGTGTTCGGTGTGATACCTGTTCCGGAATCCCTGCAGCCGGTGTTTTACCTCCCCGGAAGCGACACCCGCTACATCCAGACCGAGAAGATAATACTTGAGCACGTGCAGAGCATTTTTGCACCCTATTCAGTGTCGGAAAAGGTCATGTTCCGCGTGACAAGAAACGCAGACGTAAACCCCGACGACGAAGTTTTTGCGGACGAATCGGACTTCAGAAACAGAATGAAGATGGTTTTGCGCCAGAGAAAGAGGCTTGCGCCGGTGCGTTTGGAGCTGTCAAACGAGATAAGCAAAAAGTTCACGCAATACTTCACCGAAAAGCTCGGCTTGTCCGAGAAGCAGATATACATCACCGACACGCCGATGAAAATGAGCTACGTTTACGGGCTTGTTTCAAGGGTGTCGTCCCCCAAGCAGGCGCTCCTCACCTATCCGAAGTTCTCGCCGGTGTGGTCAAGCGCCGTGTCCAAGGACGAAAGCATACTTGCTCAGGCGGAGCGCAGCGACATACTTTTGTCCTACCCGTTTGAGAGCATGGAGCCGTTTTTGCAGATGGTGAAGGAAGCATCAAAAGACCCGAGGGTCATTTCAATAAAGATAACCATTTACCGGCTTGCAAGCCACACAAAGCTTGTGGAGTACCTTTGCGCCGCAGCGGAAAACGGCAAGGACGTCACGGTGCTCATAGAGCTGAGGGCGCGCTTTGACGAGCAGAACAACATAAACTGGTCCGAGCGGCTTGAGGAGGCCGGATGCAACGTCACCTACGGCTTTGACTTCTTCAAGGTTCACTCAAAAATCTGCCTGATAACCCTAAGCGGCAAAAACGGAATCAGATACATCACACAAGTCGGAACGGGCAACTACAACGAAAACACCGCAAAGCTGTATACCGACCTTTCAATGATAACAGCCAACCAGCCCGTCGGCCACGACGCCGCGGAGTTCTTTAAAAACATGGCTATATCGAACCTTTACGGCGAGTACGAGCACCTTTTGGTTTCCCCCGTGTCGCTCAAGTCAACGGTTTTAAGCCTTATAGATCAGGAGATACAAAAGGGCGGGCGAGGCAGGATATTTGTCAAGATAAACTCGCTCACAGACGCCCAGATAATCGACAAGCTCTCCGAAGCGTCCTGCGCAGGGGTAAAGATACGCATGGTCATAAGGGGCATATGCTGCCTGCTGCCGGGAATACCGGGCAAGACGGAAAACATCGAGATAAGCAGCATTGTCGGAAGGTTTTTGGAGCACTCGAGAATATACTGCTTCGGTGAGGGCGAGGAAGAAAAGATGTACATCTCCTCTGCCGACTTCATGACAAGAAACACCGAGCGCAGAGTTGAGGTCGCATGCCCCGTGTACGACAAAAAACTTCGCGAGAGAATACACGGCATGATAGATGCGATCTTAGGCGACAACGTCAAGGCAAGGCTTTTGATGCCTGACGGAGAGTATGTAAAGAAGGATGCCGTCGGACCGAGCCTTGACAGCCAGGAATTTTTCATGGAGCAGGCTGTAAAGAGCGAAGAAGAAGCTGCGCTGAAAAAGCAAAACGCGCCCAAGCGCGAGCACGTCAGCGCAAAAGCTCAGCAGGCCGCCGCACCTGCCGCGCCCAAAAAGCGCGGTGTGATAAAACGTGTAATAGACGCTATACTGAACAGATAACCCCCACATGTTAATCGCTTAAAGCAAGAGCGCCGGTTCAATATACCGAACCGGCGTTTTTGCTTGGTGTTTTATATGTACTTGATTTTAACGTGCAGATTATTCTATGTACTTTCTGTCGAGGCTGCGGTATCTGACAGCCTGGGCGATGTGCTTGCGGTCTATCATCTGCGAGCCGTCCATGTCGGCTATCGTTCTGCTGACCTTGAGTATTCTGCCGTAAGCTCTTGCGGACAGACCCATCCTGTCAAACACATCCTTTAAGGTCTGCTCTGCCTGCTCCGTAAGCGGGCAAACCTCGTGAAGTATCTCGGCGGTTATGCCGGCGTTGCAGGTTATATGCGTGCCCTTAAAGCGGTTTTGCTGTATCTCCCTTGCACGCTGAACACGCTCACGTATCTGTGCGCTTGACTCCTCTTTCTTTGCAGAGGATATGCTTGAATACTCGACCGGCGCAACTTCTACATGCAGATCAAAGCGGTCAAGCAGCGGGCCTGAAATCTTTGAAAGATACTGCGACACCTGTCTTTGGGTGCAGGTGCATTTTTTCTTCGGGCGACCGTGATAGCCGCAGGGGCAGGGATTCATTGCGGCGACAAGCATTATCGAGCAGGGATACGTGACCGTTCCCGCAGCTCTTGATATGGTGACCTTCCCGTCCTCAAGCGGCTGGCGGAGTATTTCAAGCGACGAGCGGTCAAACTCCGCAAGCTCATCTAAAAACAGCACTCCGTTATGCGCAAGCGATATCTCGCCCGGGCGAGGTATTCCGCCTCCGCCTATGAGTCCGGCAGCAGACACCGTGTGATGCGGCGACCGAAACGGTCTTGCGGTTATAAGCGGCGAGTTTTTATCGAGCATGCCGGCTATCGAGTAGATGTTTGTGGTTTCAATCGATTCCTCAAATGTCATGCCGGGGAGTATCGAGGGCAGGCGCTTTGCAAGCATGCTCTTTCCCGAGCCGGGCGCGCCGATCATGATGAGGTTGTGACCTCCGCATGCGGCGACCTCAAGCGCCTTCTTCGCAAACTGCTGACCCTTTACGTCGCAGAAATCCGGCTCGCCGGACTCGCTTTGCGGCGGCGGGACATACTTAGGCGTNNTCATTCCGGCGGCTCCCCTTAAATATGCGGCAAGCTCGCCCAAAGACGAAACTCCGTAAACGTCCACTCCGTCTAAAACGGATGCCTCCCTTGCGTTGTCCGCAGGCACAAACAGCCTTTTTACGCCCATCTTCAAGGAGCAGACCGCCATGGGCAGCACGCCGTTTACCGGCCTTACGTCTCCGCCTAAGGACAGCTCTCCTATGAAAGCCGAGTCGGATGCGCTCTCGGCGTTAAAATATCCCGTCGCGGCAAGCACCGCAACGGCTATTGACAGATCGTTTGACGAGCCGCTTTTCTTCACGTCCGCCGGAGCAAGATTTACTATTACCCTTCCCGACGGAAATTTAAGGCCCGACGAGCGAAACGCTGAGCATATTCTCTCCCTCGACTCACGCACCGCAGTATCGCCTAAGCCCACTATCTCAAGCTTTTCTATTCCCTTGCTTATTTCAACCTCAACATTTACACCGAACGAGTTCATTCCGAACAGCCCGACGCCCCGTATATTCGCAAACATGCCATCACCTCAATAATATTCTTTTATATTTTACCGCATATTTAGCCGCCTTTCAACATTTTATTTATAAATCTTCGGATTTTTATTTTCAGCAGCCGTTTTGTGACGTTTGGGTCGTTATATTTTACATAAACATCATCTTAGCGGCAAAAAAATTATGCAAAATATCTTATCCCCCCTTGTCAACATAGCAAAAAAGAGGTATACTTAAAAAGTAATCATGCCTGCGCCTCAACCGGCGAGCGTTTGGGGCGGTGCGGGCAAAATACTGTTCCGAAAGGGGAATAACCATGAAAGAAATGGAGCTTTACGAACTTTGGCTGAAAAATGCGACCGAGGATGCGGATCTGATTGCGGAGCTGAACTCGATAAAGGGCGACGAGGACGCTATCAAAGAGCGCTTTTATCGTGACCTTGAGTTTGGAACTGCGGGTCTTAGAGGCGTAATCGGAGCGGGCAGCTACCGCCTCAACATTTACACCATACGCCGCGCAACCCAGGGACTTGCCGACTATGTAAACGGAGAATGCAAGGGCGCAAGCGTCGCAATAGCATACGACTCGAGAATCAAGTCGGACGTGTTTGCAAAAGAGGCGGCAAGGGTTCTTGCCGGAAACGGAATAAAGGCGTATCTTTACTCCGAGCTGATGCCCACCCCGATGCTTTCATGGGCAGTGAGAAAGCTTTCGTGCAAGGCGGGAATAGTGTGCACGGCGTCCCACAACCCCTCAAAATACAACGGCTACAAGGTTTACGGCGAGGACGGCTGCCAGATGACGATAGAGGCGGCGGACATAGTTTTATCGAAGATAAACAACGTGCCGATGTTCGGCGGAGCAAAACTTGCGGACTTTGACGAGAGCCTTAAAAGCGGCATGATAGAGTACATCTCGCAGGATGTTATCGCCGCATACTTAGACGAGGTTCAAAAGCAGCAGGTTCACCCCGAGATATGCCCGGCAAGCGGACTTAAAGTGGTTTACACCCCCTTAAACGGCACGGGAAACAAGCCTGTGAGGGCAATACTTAAAAGAATAGGCATAAACGACGTCACGGTTGTGCCGGAGCAGGAAATGCCGGACGGAAACTTCCCCACCTGCCCCTTCCCCAACCCTGAAATAAAAGAGGCTTTGCACTTGGGACTCGAGCTTTGCAAGAAGGTAAAACCCGATCTTTTGCTTGCCACCGACCCCGACTGCGACAGAGTCGGAATTGCCGTTCCGGACAAGAACGGAGATTACGTGCTCTTCAGCGGAAACGAAGTCGGCGCAATGCTCCTTGAGTACATATGCAAGGAGAGAATAAAGCTCGGCACCATGCCCGAAAAGCCCGTTGCGGTCAAGTCGATAGTCACAACCGCAATAGCGTCCGAAATCGCCGAGGAGTACGGCGTCGAGATGAGAAACGTGCTCACGGGATTTAAGTTCATAGGCGAGCAGATAGGACTTTTGGAGGCCGCGCACGAGGAGTGCAGATACATATTCGGATTCGAGGAGAGCTACGGATACCTTGCGGGAACCTATGTAAGGGATAAGGACGCGGTTGTGGCGTCTATGCTCATATGCGAAATGGCAGCTTACTACCGCTCTATAGGCATGTCCCTTCTCGATGCAAGAGAGGCGATGTACAAAAAGTACGGCAACTATGTTCACACGGTTGAGAGCTTCACCTGCGAGGGCGCAAGCGGCATGGAGGAAATGGCAAAGATAATGGACGACCTGCATGCAAACACCCCCGACAGCATAGCGGGCTTCAAGGTTGTAAAGGTTGCCGACTACCTCAGCTCTGTCACCACCGACCTTGCGACCAAAAAGACCGAGCCGATAACGCTTCCCAAGTCCGATGTGATATGCTTCACGCTTGAAAACGGCGCAACGGTTATCATACGCCCCTCCGGAACGGAGCCTAAGATAAAGGCGTACTACACCACAATCGCCGCAAACAGAGCTGACGCCGAGGCTCTGAGCAAAAAACTCTCCGCAGACTTTAAGGCAAAGCTCGGCTTTTAAGCCCTGCATTTAAAACGGAACAAACACTTACCCGCCCCGCACAAAAGTGCAGGGCGGGTTTTTTAAACTATCATCGGCTGAATCTGCACGCCGGACAGCGCAAGCTCCACCGTTCGCTCCATCATGCCAAAGTCCGCGACCATTGAGTAGGGCTTTATAAGATAATCGTCCTGCCCGTAGGGGACAAAGTAGTAGTTCTTTGCCGCCTGAAGTGCGCCTATGTTTGCGGCGGCTGCGGCAAGAGCGTCGTTTGTAGACACAGCTATCACAACCGGACGCATGTTTCTGACGTGGCTTTTTACAGCCATTGTGACAGGCGTGTCGTTTATCCCGCAGGCAAGCTTTGCAAGCGTATTTGAGGTGCAGGGCGCAACCACAAGTATGTCAAACATTCGCTTAGGGCCTATCGGCTCCGCATCGCGAATGGTGTGTATGATCGCCTTGCCGGTGATGGCTGTTGCCATTTCGCGGTTTTGCGCGCTCGTTCCAAACCTCGTGGACAGCTCATACGCATTGTAGGACATTATCGGCGTGAGCTCGTAATCTCTTGCGACAAGCCTTTTCATCGCCTCAAACGTCTTTGAAAACGTGCAAAAAGAGCCTGTTATCGCATAACCTATTCGCACCTTAGGACTATCCATGCCTTTTTCTCGCCTCCTTGATAACAGTGTGTGCCATAAGCTCCCCTGCGGCCTCCGGAGTAAACTTTCCGGGCAGCCCCGAGCCTAACACATAGTCTACGCTCATACTTTGCGCCGCGGCGGGATCAAACCCGTATGGCTTTGAGGCAAGCTCGAGAATCCATCCCCTGCCGCGGATTTTTTCCAACATCTGCGGTGTTATGACCCTTGCAGGAACGGTGTTCACCACAATGTCCGCCTGCGAAAACCGCTCGCAGTCGCAAAAGTCGCATGCATCCATGCCCTTTCGGATACAGTCGGCTCTGTCGCTTTCCTTTCTTGCGCAGACGCATATCCCCGCTCCCATGGATTTAAAAAGCCCTGCACACGCCTTGGCAACCCTTCCGCAGCCGAGTATAAGTATATTTGAGCCGCTGACGGCGTGGTTCGAGCGGCTGACTATTATCTGTGCCGCGCCTTCGGCGGTGAGGTATGCGTTTTTTAGCGTAAGCTCCTCGTCTTTAAGCCAGTCATATATCCCCGCGCCGGACGACTGTATGCGCTTCAAAACATCGTCGCTTATGCCTGAGCAAAACACCAGGGTTTCGCCGTTTATGTTTTCAAGCACGCTTGACAGCTTTATCTTTTCACGGCATGCGGGAGCGTTTAAGTATCCGTCCGACGACGAAACATAGGGCAAAACCATTATGTCCGCACAGCCGTAATCTTCCGGTATGCCGCCGTCCTCTTCCGACATGTATGCCGTGGTGACGCGCATCCCCGACTCAAGAGACAGCCGCCCCGCGCAATATATCTGGCGGGTGTCCCCGCCCAAAACAAGCACCTTCATCTATAGCATTTCCCTCCGTATCCCTTCTTGCTGTTGATGCGATTATTTCATACCACAATATATGCCGCCGCGGCATCGGCGGTGCGTGGGGCTGTTATACAATTCGCATAAAAACGGGCGTTGATTTATGTCGGAGATTTTTCCGGAATGTTTGTTGAAAGGCGGCAAGAAAAATGATATAATATGTTGTATTTTGTTTGTAGAATAATTTGGGGGGAAACGCTTTGTTTGAAATAGGCTTTGACAATGACAAGTATCTTTCAATGCAATCGGAGCATATAAAAGAGCGCATAAGTAAGTTCGGCGGCAAGCTGTACTTAGAGTTCGGCGGCAAGCTGTTCGACGACTACCACGCAGCAAGGGTTTTGCCCGGATTCAAGCCGGACAGCAAGCTCAAGATGCTTTTGCAGCTGAAGGATCAGGCGGAAATCGTAATCGTCATCAACGCATCGGACATAGAACAGAGCAAGGTCAGAGGAGACATAGGAATAACATATGACCACGACGTTTTAAGGCTTATAGATGCGTTCAGAAAAGCGGGGCTGTATGTTGGCAGCGTGGTTTTGTCCATGTACAAAGAGCAGCCTGCGGCGCAGGCGTTTGAGCGAAAGCTCGAGGCGCTCGGCGTGACGGTGTACCGCCACTATGAAATAGAGGGCTACCCGAACGACTTAGGCCGTGTCATAAGCGACGAGGGTTACGGCAAAAACGACTACATAGAGACCTCGCGCGAGCTTATAATAGTCACTGCCCCCGGCCCCGGCAGCGGAAAGATGGCAACATGCCTGTCTCAGCTCTATCACGACCACAAGCGCGGAATCAAAGCGGGATACGCCAAGTTTGAAACGTTCCCGATATGGAACCTGCCGCTGAACCATCCGGTAAACGAGGCGTACGAGGCGGCGACCGCGGACTTAAACGACATAAACATGATAGACCCGTACCACCTTGAGGCTTACGGCAAGGCGGCGGTAAACTACAACCGTGACATAGAGGTGTTCCCCGTCTTAAACGCCATGTTCAACATGATATTAGGAGAGTCGCCTTACAAGTCGCCCACCGACATGGGAGTAAACATGGCGGGATTTTGCATAGTCAACGACGAGGCATGCCGCAGAGCGTCCTTGCAGGAGATAATCAGGCGCTACTACAACATCCGGTGCCGCTTCAAGCAGGGAGAGGCGACGGAGTCTGAGGTCATGAAAATAGACCTCATCATGAAAAAGGCGGGACTTGAGGAGACGGAAAGGCGAGTTGTTGCGCCCGCGCTCAAAAAAGCCGCCGAAACAGGCAGCCCTGCCGCCGCAATAGAGCTTCCGAGCGGCAAGATACTGACCGGCAAGACGTCCGACCTTTTGGGCGCGTCAGCCGCGCTTTTGCTCAACTCCTTAAAGGAGCTGGCGGGAATAGCGGACGACATACTTCTTATTTCGCCCGTGGTGATTGAGCCGATACAAAAGCTGAAGGTGGAGCATTTGGGCAACGAAAACCCCAGGCTTCACACCGACGAGGTTCTTTTGGCGCTCAGCATATGCGCCGCAACAAATCCCACGGCAGCCCTTGCGCTCAGGCAGCTTAAAAAGCTCAGAGGCTCAGAGGTTCACTCAAGCGTGATTCTCTCCTCGGTAGACATGAACACCTTCAAAAAGCTCGGCATAAACGTCACCTGCGAGCCGGTTTATCAGACGAAAAATTTATACCACCGATAAGTCTTAAAGGCCTGTCTGCCTTTACACTCACATAAAAAATAACCCCCGCCTAAGGAAGATTCCCGGGCGGGGGTTTTTATGCTTATTTTTTCTTTTGTCCGTAATATGCGTTTGCGCCGTGCTTTCTTAAGTAATGCTTGTCCAAAAGCTCCTGCTGCATCGGCTCAAGCGAAGGATTCAGTGCGTATGCGTTTAAAGCCATCTTCGCGCACTCCTCAAGTATTACAGAGTGGTGAACCGAATCAACGGCATCCTTGCCCCATGTGAACGGGCCGTGCGAATGAACCAAAACGGCGGGTATGGCGTCGGGGTCTTTGTCCTTGAACGTCTCGATAATCACAAGTCCGGTGTTCTTTTCATACTCGGTCGCTATCTCCTGCGGGGTCATCTTCCTTGTGCAGGGTATCTCGCCGTAGAAATAGTCGCCGTGAGTGGTTCCCAAAGCGGGTACTCCCCTTCCCGCCTGTGCAAAGGACGTGGCGCAGGTCGAATGGGTATGCGTAACTCCGCCGATGTTGGGAAAAGCCTTGTAGAACTCGATGTGCGTAGGCGTGTCAGACGAGGGATTGAGGTCGCCCTCTACAACTTTGCCGTTAAGATCCACAACAACCATGTCCTCCGGCTTCATCACGTCGTACTCCACTCCGGACGGCTTGATGACGATGAGTCCTTTCTCACGGTCTATGCCCGACACATTGCCCCACGTAAAGGTGATGAGTCCGTACTTGGGGAGGAGCATATTCGCTTCGTAAACTTCTTTCTTGAGTTTTTCCAGCATATTCGGTTCTTCCTTTCAATATTTAATAGTAAACAATTGCCTTTTTAGCTCATATATTATAATCGAGGTCGGCAAGCGTTACGAGGATGCCCGCGGGGATGATGTCTATGGCGGCGTAAGATNNGGGCGCAAGCCCGTCCCGCGGCAGCGCTATGCTTCCGGGGTTGACGTAGTACACGCCGTTTGAGTAGCGGCAGTCTCTGCAATGGGTGTGACCGTACACCACAAGCTGCGCTTTGTTTTCATACGCCATGCGCTCAAGCTCATCCGTTCCGTACTTCACCCCGTGGTTATGCCCGTGCGTCAAAAGTATCCTGCAATTTCCCGCCTCGACAAGCAGCACGTCCGGCTCTTTTGAACAGTAGTCGCAGTTTCCCCTCACACGCCTTACGTCCAGTCCCTGATAGCTCTCCAGGGCAAAATTCACATCGCTTTGTCCGTCTCCCGCGNNGGCTGCCGTTTCAGAAAACAGCCTTGCAACCGCTGCCGCTCTTCCGTGAGAATCGGAAAATGCAATCACTCGCATACAACCACCCGCAAACCATGTAATCAATTGCTCACATTGTACCACATCTAAATCTTTTTTTCAATAGTACGGAGGAAACCATCATGAACATGAGCCAAAAACAGCTTGACAGCCTTGTCAAGGCAGCATCCTCACGCTTGGGCGTCAGCGAGGCTAAGCTTCGCTCCGAGCTTGAGGCAGGGACGTTTGACAGCCTTATGCGCAAAATGGCTCCCGGCGATGCGGGACGGCTTAAGGCGGCGCTTTCTGATCCCGAAAAGACCAAAGCCATGCTTTCAAGCCCGCAGGCAAGGGAGATATTAAAAAAACTCATCAAATGACAGCATACTAATGCGGGGCATGTGCGCCCTTTCCCGCCTGTATCAAAAGGCATTGAAATGATTTTCAAGTAAAAATACCGCCGGCAAGGAGGGTTGGCAGATGGACGACATGGCATCTAAGATACAAAGCATACTTTCCGACAAGGACGGCCTTGAAAAGATAAGCGAGCTTGCGGCAATGCTCGGGCTTTCCGACGCCGGCGGAGCGCCGTCTGCCGACGATGACGGCGCAGGCGCTCACGACAAACACGACAACGCGGACAGCGGCATCGGCAACGAGGCCGCGGCGATAATGAGCATGGTCTCAAAGCTCAAAAGCTTTGAGACGGACGACGACAACATACGCTTTTTAAAGGCCCTTAAACCGCTTTTGGGCAATGAAAAGCAGGAGCGCGTGGACAAGGCGGTCAGACTTCTGCGGCTTTTAAATCTTCTCCCGCTGATAAAAGACAGCGGGCTGATCGGAGGGGATCTGCTTGGCGTCATATAACCCCGAAGAGTTCACTAAAATGCAGCGGGAGGCGCTTGCAAGGCTTCACGAAATGCAGCGCCGCTCAAAAAGCATGGTTTCTCAGGCCGCTGAGCCGCAGCAGAACAGCTCGCATTCCCAAAACCCCGCAGGTCGCTTTCCCCCGAACGGTTCGGGCGGACAGCAGAGGCAAAACAGCCGCCCGCCGGACGGCATCACAGGGCTGATAAAAAGCTTTGTCGGGGAGCTTGATGCAGATCGGGTGCTCATACTCATGATGCTTTTGATACTGTACAAAAACAAGGCGGACATAAAGCTGCTCTTGGCGCTCGGGTATCTTTTGATGTAGCGGCATATTGTCGATTTATACAACCATTTAATGAGCTAAGACTAACCTTAATTGCAGGTCTACAAAATATCCGACCTCGATTGACGGAGCTTTAAAACAAGTGTATTATAGTATTGGCTTAACCGGTGCACAGACTGCGCCGGTTTGCTATGATAACACGGTTTTCACCGGGGAGTGTGGATATATGACTTTAAAAGATGTAAAGGTAGGACACAGCGCAACCGTTGTAAAGCTTAACGGCGAGGGTGCGCTCAGAAGAAGAATAATGGACATGGGCATAACAAAGGGCGTGAAGATAACCGTCAGAAAGGTTGCTCCTTTGGGCGACCCACTTGAGCTGACGGTGAGAGGATACGAGCTGTCTTTAAGAAAAGCCGACGCTGAGCTTATTGAAGTTGAATAAGTTTCGGAGGTGTATGCGGCATGGACATTAAAATTGCGCTTGCGGGCAACCCGAACTGCGGCAAAACCACAATATTTAACGCCCTGACAGGCTCAAATCAGTTTGTGGGAAACTGGCCCGGCGTCACGGTGGAGAAAAAAGAGGGAAAGCTTAAAGGTCATGACGGGATAACCGTCACCGACCTGCCCGGAATATATTCTCTGTCGCCCTATACGCCGGAGGAGATAGTTGCAAGAAAGTACCTCGTAGACGAGCGTCCCGATGCGATACTCGACATAATAGACGGAACGAATCTCGAGAGAAATCTATACCTCACCACTCAGCTTGTGGAGATAGGTATACCCGTGGTGATGGCGATAAACATGATGGACGTCGTGGAGAAAAACGGCGACAAGATAGACACCGCCGCCCTGTCAAAGGCGTTCGGATGCCGAGTCATAACCGTCTCCGCAATAAAGGAGCAAAACCTTGTAGACGCCGTTTTGCTCGCCGCAGAGGCTGCAAAGGAAAAGGCTCCCGCGCCGGTTCACAGATTTTCCGGAGTGGTGGAGCATGCCCTTGCGCACATAGAGGAGGCAACGGTTCACGGGCTTCCGCTTGAAAAGCAAAGATGGTACTCGGTAAAGCTGTTTGAGCGCGACCAAAAGGTAATAGAGGACCTCAAAATATCCAAAGAGCAGCTGTCGCACATCGAAGACGACATAGCGGCTGCGGAAAAGGAGCTTGGGGACGACTCGGAAAGCATCATAATCAACGAAAGATACAACTACATAGAATCGGTCATCAAGGACTGTTACACCCGCAAGAACAACGGTCTGACCACGTCGGACAAGATAGATAAAATAGTCACTAACCGCTGGCTTGCTCTGCCGATTTTTGCGGTGATAATGTTTTTGGTGTACTTTATTTCGGTGAGCACGGTCGGCTCATGGGCTACCGACTGGGCAAACGACGGCTTGTTCGGCGAAGGATGGCACCTGTTCGGAATAGGCTCGGCGGAATATAACGAAGAGATAACCGAGTACGCGAAAGAAAACATCTGGACAGATGAGCTTGACACCGTCTTGGGCGCGGCAAGCGCATCCTCACAGGCGGGCGCTGACGACATGATAGCCGCCATTGAAGAGGACGACTACGGCGCATTCGAGGACGCATACAACTCCTACGGCGAGGCGCTGACCAAAAACGGCTTTGACGTCAGCTCGATAGTCGAACCGGCGCTTGAAGGCGCACCGGACAGCTCAGACTACGGCATATGGGTTCCCGGAGTTCCGGTGCTTTTGACAAACCTGCTTGAAAAAATCAACTGTGCGGACTGGATAATAAGCCTTGTCGTCGATGGAATTGTCGGCGGCGTGGGCGCTGTTTTGGGATTTGTGCCGCAGATGTTTGTTCTGTTCTTGTTCCTTGCGTTTTTGGAGGCGTGCGGATACATGTCGAGAATAGCGTTTTTGATGGACAAGTTCTTCCGCAAGTTCGGATTGTCCGGAAAGTCGTTCATACCCATACTCATAGGCACCGGCTGCGGCGTTCCGGGAATAATGGCGTCGAGAACGATAGAAAACGAAAGCGACAGAAGAATGACCATAACCACGACCACCTTTATCCCCTGCGGAGCAAAGCTGCCGANNAAAGCTGCCGGTAATAGCGCTCATCGCTTCGACGATGTTCGGCGGCGCATGGTGGGTTGCGCCGAGCGCGTACTTTGTCGGAATCGCGGCTATTATAATCTCGGGAATAATGCTCAAAAAGACAAAGCTGTTCGCAGGAAAGCCCTCTCCGTTTGTAATGGAGCTTCCCGCATATCACATGCCGACCTTTAAAAACCTGATGCATGCGATGTGGGAGCGCGGCAGCTCGTACATAAAGAAGGCGGGAACGATAATTTTGCTCGCCTCCATAGCTGTATGGCTGTTCTCGCACATTGGCTTTGTCGGCGGACAGTTTAAGCTTGACGTAAACATGGCGCTTGAGGTGAGCATACTCGGAACTATCGGCTCTGCGGTCGCATGGATATTTGCGCCGCTCGGATTCGGCTCCGCAAAGGCTTCCGTTGCAACGCTGATGGGCATACTTGCAAAGGAAGAGATAGTAGGAGTGTTCGGAGTGCTCGACTTTGAGGGCATGACACAGCTTGCGGCGTACAGCTTCCTCATGTTCAACCTCCTTTGCGCACCGTGCGTTGCCGCAATCGGCGCAATAAGGCGTGAGATGAACAGCGCAAAGTGGACGCTCTTTGCAATAAGCTATCAATGTATATTTGCGTACTGCGTTGCGCTTATGATATACCAGTTCGGCATGATGTCGATGGGCAAAGGAAACCTAATAGGCATTATCGCGGCGTTCTGCGTGGCGGCGCTCATGCTGTACATGCTTTTAAGAAAGCCGTACGCCCAAAGAGCTGAGAAAAAAGCCAAAGCCGCAGAAAGCAAGGGACAATAAAAGATGAAGTTTACCGATTGGCTTGCGCAGTTTTTGCCGAGCATAGCGGTGCTTGCAGTCGTGGCAGCGGTTGTGTTTATAGCCGTGCGCTCGATTGTCAGGGACAAAAAGTCGGGCGGCGCGGGATGCTCCGGATGCGCAGGATGCAGCATGTGCGGCGTGTGCCATGCGCAAGGTAAGGACAGCGCATGCAGCGCCGAAAGCGGCGGCGCCGACCCGGGCAGCAAAAGCGACGGCAGCTGCGTATAAACAATAAAACAAAAGCGGCGTGCAGGGCTTTGCTTTGCACGCTGTTTTTATGCTTGTATGAATATGCCCGCTTTGTTTATGCGGGGCGTCAGATGCCTGTGCCGCAAATAAAACAAAACCCGCTGTCTTAAAGATGACAGCGGGTGTTTTTTATGTACCTGTGCGGATCAGTCTGCTTTAACTATCTCTCCGTAAAGCTCTTTTCCTGCGCCGACGGCGTTGGACTCGTCGGTATCTATATGCATTGCCGCGGAATAGTTGGGGCTTACTCTGCAAACAGTGTCGCCTAAGATTGCCTTTCTCTCAGGCGTGTTGAGCTTAACCCAAACTATATCCTTGTCCTTTACGCCAAGCTCCTCAGCGTCTGCGGGGGTGAGATGGATATGCCTTTTTGCGATTATGACGCCCTGTGATATCTCTATCTCGCCGCAGGGACCTACTATCTTGCAGGGTGCGCTGCCATCAAGGTCTCCCGACTCTCTTATGGGTGCGCTTATTCCTATGGATCTTGCGTCGGTTGCGGAAAGCTCCACCTGAGTTTCCTTTCTGCAAGGGCCTAGTATGGACACGTTGGCAAGCTCCTTCTTAGGGCCTACTACGGTAACTCTTTCCTCGCATGCAAACTGTCCCGGCTGAGACAGATCCTTTTTCTTTGTGAGCTTTGCGCCCTTTCCGAAAAGGATTTCAAGGTCCTTTTCGGTTACATGGACATGGCGCGCGGATGTTTCAACTATAAATTTCATTGTCTTTTCCTCCGACATATAAAGATAATTACACCGAAATAAGTTTACTACTCTTTTTTTCAAAGGTCAAGGGTCACTTTGTCTTTGCAAGTATCTTTTTAAATATTGCGCCGTTTTTATACTCGATGATGAACACTATCACTATGAGCGAAACGCCGACTGCGGAAACTATTATTCCGAGCGTGAGGTAGTCGGGCCAGAACTTCATCGTTACGATGTGCTCGCCCTCCGACACCGGTATTGCTATAAGTGAATCCAAAACCTTAACAGGCTCTGTCTCGACGCCGTCAACGGTTATGGTCCATCCCGGCTCATAGGGAATGGTGGTGAAAAGCACCTGATCGGCCTTTGCCGTAACCGTTCCGCTTAAATATGTGTCGGTGTGCTCTTCAATCTGCCACTCGCCCTGGCGGAGCGTGTCGATCGCCTTTGAAAACTCCTCCATGTTGAGCTGATAGATCAGCACGTCGCTGAATATCGCCTCGCCGTTTGCTAAGGTCATCCTCAGCTTCAGCTGCTCGCCCGGCTCATAAGTTCCTAGGTCAAGTATGCTGTAATAGTCGCCCGTGAAGAAGTAGTCAACAAACGCATAGTTGTCTATGTCCCACGACTCGGCCTTGAGCCACATGTTGCACTGCCTTTGATATATTGTCGGGAAGAACACATATACCGGATCGGACGTTTCAACCGTGAAGGTAAACTCGACGTAGCTGTCCCTATCAGACACAGTGGTGGTGTACATTATGTGGTCGCCGGTAGTGGCTGTAGTGCAGTTTACGGTGTCTGCGTAGTATCCGTAGTTTCTGTCAAACACCTTGACCGAGCCGTCGCCCAAAAGCGCCTGCAAAAGCATCTCCTGATTCTGCATCGGGTCGTTTGAGTCGAGCGCGGCATCGAGTATGTCTGTGCTCGCCATGTATCCTATCGAGAGCGCATACGGGTTTTCATACACCGATATATCCGTTCCGGTGTCCTCTTCCGAGAGAACCTGCGCATAGCCCTCGTAGGGCAGCTTGAGCCAGTTTTGATAGTTTTGGCGGTTTATCTCCTTTGGGTCAACCGAGGGCGATATTTCGTCCGGCTTATACATCAGATACTTTATGCCCAGGAGCGAATCGCTCAGCACCGTAGCGCCGGTATATTTTGTGTAGTGGCCCTGCATGCCGAATCCGAGCGATTTTATGAACTGCAAAACGGGTGTGTTCATTGTGGAGCTGGAGTGGGATATGCCTTTAAAGCCCATGCCCATAGGGTCGTTTACCGTTCTGTGGAACGTCTTTTCCATTCTGTACAGGCCGTCGTCCGCCTCTTCAACCATGTCCACGACGTGTCTGCCGTCTATGAAGTAGTCCTGATAGGAAGAATACTTGCTGTACACGACGTCGCAGTCGATAGACCACACTGTGTACATGGAGTTTTCAAATATCTCAAGGCAGACAAACACCGCAACCAGCACCTTCATGGTCTTGCTGCGATACTTCTTGTACAGGAATATGAGGAACGCAAACACAACTATGCAGAGTATGCTGAACCACACCGTCTCCCAAAGGTAAAACTCCGCATGCTCCTGCGAGTTCAAAACAGCAAGCACAGCTATCCACACGGCGGCGGTGCCGCATATCTGCTTATAGGACACGCCGTCCATGTTCTCAAACGCGCGGTACGCCATTATGAGCATGATAAAGCAGAACGTGAAGGAGTATCTGTAGGGGAGCCAGTTGGGCACCTGGAATCCGTGCCACGCTATATCTGTCGTGGACAGGTACATGCTGCCGAATATCACGAACATCAAGGCTCCGAGCGACACCTTTTCCTTGACTTTTATCCTTGTGTTCATGAAGAACAGCGGGATAAGCATTATAATTATCGTGCCGCAGGCTATTATGGGCAGCCCCTCGGGGCGAACCGTGTCATAGCTGTTGGGGAACAGTTTTGTGAGAAAATCAAATATGCTGAACTGGTTTTCTGGGGTGAAATCGGGGCTTGAAAAGCTCAGCTTTCCCAAACTCAGCGAGCAGTACACCGGTATCAGCACCACCGCAGCGGTTAGCACCGATATTACCGCGGACGCCGCAAATTTAAGTCCCGCCTTGACAAAGTGCGGAGCTATGGCGTGTCCGGGTCTTGAGAATATATAGTATACAAAGTAGATGGCGCTGAAAAAGCCTATCATGTATCCGATGTAGAAGTTGGATATGAACATGATGGACAGCGAAAGTATCAGCTTCAGCATCTTGCCATTGTCCACAAGCTCTTCTATGCCCAAAACTATTATCGGCAGCCATATCATGCCGTCTATCCACATCGGATTCATGAGCTGAACCACGATGTAGGTCATAAGCGCATAGCTGACCGAGAATATGAGCTGCATGTAGTTTGATGCGCCCTTGCTCTTTCTGAGGTAGTATGCAAACGCCAGCGCACAGCAGCCTATCTTTACAAGCTGCATTATCTCGAGCGCGCCGCACATCATCGTCCTCGGCAGCAGCAAGACTATCCACAAAAACGGGCTTGCAAGATAGTAGCCGAAGATTCCGAGCGTCTCGCCGCTCAAGTTCCTTGACCAGCTGTATATAAGAGAGTGGTCTCCGAATATGGCGTCCTTCATCATCTCGTAGTAGGACACGTACTGTCCGTTTAAGTCCAAAACCAAAACAGACAAGTCTCCGTACGGGTGAACTCCGAAGCAGGAGTACACAAGATACATTATCGCCACCGGCAGGAAGAATATTAAAAGTCCCCATCTGTGCTTATAGCACCATCTTCCCACGGGGTTGTCACGTATTGCCCTCATGAAACCGGCAAAGCGTCCTGCTTTTTGGCTGCCTTGCTCATTTTTTGCCGACGGCTGTGCGTTCTGCGCGCCTATGCCGTCCGTTTGCGTCTGCGACACTTGCTTTCCTCCTTGCTTTATAAGCCTTTAAATGTGTTTTACTCGTATGATATGCTGCGTTTGCAGCATCACGGCTTGACGCCGTCAGATGTGTCGGGGGCATTATCCCCGCCTGCGTTTTCTTTTCTTTTATTGCCCTTTTTGTCCTCTGTCGTCTTAGCGACGATATACCTCGGTCTGTGCTTTACTTCCTCGTATATTCTTGAGATATAGTAGCAGCCTATGCCTATGCATTCAAGCACGCCGCCGCCTATGAGCATCAGCACCGACGCCGCAGCGTCAAAGGAGCCCATCGGCACGCCGGCTATGTTCAGTATTATCAGCACGACCGCCGCAAGCATCACCAAAAGTCCGACGACCGACGATATATAAAGCGGTATTCCGGTGAAGGATGTCAGGTTTCTTATGGCGTAGCCTATGAGCATTCCCGCCGTCCACTTTCTTTCGCCGCTGAAGCGTTCCGCGACATCGTAGTACACCGTCTTTGTGTCAAAGCCCACCCATCCGGAAAGCGCTCTGAAAAACGTTATCCGCTCCGGCATCGCCAAAAGCGTGTCTATCACGCGGCGGTCTATAAGCTTAAAATCGGACGAATCCTTCATGTCTATCTTTGACGACGACTGTATCAGCCTGTAGAAAAATCCCGCCATCGCCCTGTACACAAGGCTTTCACGACCCCTTGAGGACTTTTTGCCCTCGACGACCTGCGCGCCCTCCTGCCAGAGCTCATACATCTTGGGTATTACCTGCGGCGGGTGCTGCAAATCGCAGTCCATGACTACCGCAGCGTCGCCCCGACACGCCTCAAGCCCCGCAAAAATCGCGCCCTCCTTGCCGAAGTTGCGTGAAAACCTGATTCCTCTTATGCGTTCATCCCGCTCATGCTCCGCGCTGATTACATCCCAGCTCGAATCCTTTGAGCCGTCGTCCACAAAAATCAGCTCATGCTCTATTTTGCTTTCATCCAGCACGCGGCTTATCACCTGCGCGGTGTTTTTTATGTTTCCCTCTTCGTTATAAGATGGTATGACCACAGAGAGCATTTTTTAATTCCTTTCAGTTGCATATATTACCGCCGCAGCAAGGACCTGTCCGCCCTTTTGGGCGTATGCCCTGCCGGCTCTTGAGTAAAGTATTCCTGCGTCCTTTTAAGTATGCGCTGTATTCGCGGGAACTTGCCGCTTTGGCTGTTTTTGAGCATTGCAAGGTAATCGCACGGCTCGTTTATTTTCGCGTCGGTCTCTATGCCGCCTCCCGGGAAGTCCCAGTAAGCATGCGTATCCGAGCCGCCCGTCATCGCAAGTCCGTATGAGCGGGCATACTCCTTGGCGCGCTCGTTAAACCTCTCGTCTCGGTGAGAGGCGTTTATCACCTCTACCCCGTCCACTATCCTCGGGTAAAGGCGTATCGTGTTTATATACCATGCCTCTCTGAACGGGTGAGCATGCACCACGAACCCGCCGTTTTTGTGGACAAGCTCGGCATAGCTGACAAGGTCCATCCGCTCAAGCTCCGGATGCGCATGCAAAAACTCCTTGTCAAGCCCGTATGTCAAAAACTCCGTCTCGGCATAGGCGTATTCCCAGCCGAAAAAGACCGAAAGCCCAAGCTCGTCGCCGCGCTTTTTAGCCTCCTCGTAGCCCTGGCAGAAAAGCTCCACCTTTTCACGCCACGGAAGGCTTCTGTCTATCGCGGTGTTTCCGGTGAAGAAATGATCCGTCACAAAGCATCCGTCGTACCCAAGTCGTTTTAAATTTTCAACCTGCTCCGCTCCGGAGCAGCATCCGCACGCTGAACCCTGAGAGGTGTGCAGGTGCGTTTCATATTTATACACACTCATAACAATACCACCTGTTTGCTTTTTTAGGCGCACACTTGTCTGCATCCGCCGCAAAAGCTACGCCTGTCATTATACTACCATGCGCCCCTCAAGTCAACAAAACCGCGCGTCTTAAAAGCAAAAGCACGGCAAAGACAAGAGAAATCATTAAAATTCGCGCTTTTCTTCTTTACACGAAGGCATAATAATGTTATAATTTTTTAAACATATTATACGCACTGTATGCACTTATTACGTGTAAGGGAGACGAAGTTATGGCACACATGAAACTTGGAAAAATACTTTGCGCTTGGCTTGCGGCGCTGATGCTGATGCTGAGCTTTACATCGTGCGCAGGAAGTGAGGAGCCGCAGGAGGTCGAGCAGGACGGATGGGTGTCTATTTGGGCGACAGCCGCGCAGCTTGCCGACATGGATCAGATTCCTACCGAGCCGAGCCTCAAGGAGAACACCTGCCGGCAGGTTATAAGGGCGTCGATAGCGGGAGACAAAATCCGCCTGACCTTTTCAAACCAGTACGGAAACATACCTCTTGAGCTTGACAGCGTACACATAGCAAAGCTTTTATATGCGGGAAGTCCCGAAATAGACGTTTCAACCGACACCGTGGTGACCTTTAACGGCGGCTCCGAGAGCATTTCAATAGAGCCGGGAATGACGGCGACCTCAGACGAGATGGATTTCAGCTTTGAGGCTTTGGATCTTTTGGCGGTGTCCACAAAGTTCGGCAAATACATAGGCAGCTCGGTGACGTGCCACAAGGAATCCTACGCCTCCGCATGGGTTTGCGAGGGCGACCACGTTTCCGACCAGACGCTCAGCGGCGTAAAGGTAATGGGAAGCTGGTACTACCTTGTCGGAGCCGACACATGGGCGCCCGCCGGCACAAAGGCAATTGTTGCTTTGGGCGACTCGATAACGGACGGCGTCGGCGCATCGACAAACACGTACACCACATGGCCGAACCAACTTGACGAACTGCTAAAGTCCAACCCCGACACCGCAAACATATCAGTTGTGAACATGGGCATAAGCGGAAACGTGCTTTTGGGCGAATGGGGCGAGACGGCCAAGAACAGGCTTGAGAGGGACGTGCTCAGCGTCCCGGGAGTCAAGTACTGCATACTTCTGATAGGCATCAACGACATCGGCGGCGCGCAGGAGGACATATCGGAGGACATCATAGCCGACTACAAGGAGATAATCGAAACCTGCCACGCAAACGGCATAGAAATATACGCCGGAACGCTTACGCCGGTAAAGGGCAACTTCTACTACTCGGAGCTTCATGAAAAGATCAGGCTTGCGGTCAACGACTTTGTCATGTCGCCCGATTCGGGATTTGACGGATACATAGACTTCTCCGCATCCATAGCGCGTGAGGACGACCCGGCGCAGATGAAGGACGAATACAACTGCTCATGGGGAGACTTTTTGCACCCCGGAGACCTGGGATACGAGCAGATGGGCAAGGAGGCTTACGAGAGCCTTCTGACCTATTGGGCAGAGCCTGAGCAGGAGGAAGAATAAAAAATCACCGCCGCAGTTTGACGCATTGCCTCTGCGGCGGCAAAATTTATCGCGAGCAGCTATATTGAAAGGATGATTTTAATATGAAAGACAAATGGACAGCCACGTGGGGCGCCGCCATGCTGACCGCAGGCGACGAGCAGATACCCAAAAACCCCTGCCTTTGCGGCTCAACGCTCAGGCAGCAGATAAGGGTGAGCATAGGCGGCAGGAGCTTGCGGCTTGCCTTGTCAAACGAGTACGGAAACGGGGATCTTGAAATAAAGAAAATCACCATAGCAAGGCTTTTATCCCCCTCTTCAAGCGAAATAGACGTCTTGTCGGCAAGGCAGCTGACATTAGAACAAAACTGCTCCTTTACCGTGCCGGCGGGAAAGCGGGTGTACTTAGACGAGCTTGAGTACGACGTCAGTGAGATGGAGGATTTTGCCGTGACAATGGAGCTTGGGGCTGTGCCCGAGGTGCTGACCTGCCACACAGCTTCAAGGTGCTCGGCGTGGATAGTGAGCGGCGAGCGGGCTGACGAGAGAATATACGACAGCTTTGAAGAGATGACATCGTGGTACTTCATAGCGGAGCTTGACGTGACGGCGGCGGAGGGCAGCGAGGTTATAGTATGCTTCGGAGATTCCCTCACCGACGGAGCAAGCGTCACAACAAACGGCTTTGCAAGGTACACCGACGAGCTGTCAAGGCGTTTAAGATCTGATCCGCGCTTATGCAGGCTTGCGGTGGTGAACATGGGCATAGGCGCCACGGCTCTTTTCAGGTACGGCGGAGACATTGCGGGAACGGTAAGGGCAAACAGGGACATACTCGGCGTGCCGGGAGTTAAGTATGCGGTGCTCTTCATGGGCGTAAACGACATCGGCGGAGCGCAAAGCGACATATCGGGCGAGCTGATAAGCCACTACAAATCGGTCATCAGCCGCTGCCACGCAAACGGCATAAAGATATACGGAGCGACTATCACACCGTTTAAGGGCAACGGATACTATTCCGAGCTTCACGAAAAGATACGCCTTGCGGCAAACGAGTTTATCCTCTCGGACGACTCGGGCTATGACGGCTGCATAGACCTCGCCTCGATCATGTGCGACCCGTCCGACCCGCAAAAGTTAAACGACTGCTACGTTTCGGTATGGAACGACTATCTTCACTTCAACGACAGCGGCTATTGCAGAGTGGGCGACGAGGTTTACTCCTTCCTTGAGTCCAAAATCAAATAATAACCGCCGCGGCCGTGATGCCATGAGATATATGACAGAGAAAGCCCCCGACTTTTATGCAATGTCGGGGGCTTTCTTTTGAAAGGATGTTATAATGAAAAATCGAAATGTATCAATCGTCGTTTGACTTGT
The DNA here is from genome assembly GCA_002338885.1 of Ruminococcus sp. UBA1828. Taxonomy (GTDB): domain Bacteria; phylum Bacillota; class Clostridia; order Oscillospirales; family Ruminococcaceae; genus Faeciplasma; species Faeciplasma gallinarum. The sequence goes on from DDJI01000066.1 coordinate 32,516, forward strand.
ACTTTGCGATTATGTCCGCCGCAAGCATCGGAGGAACCTGGTCATAGCGAAGTCTTTCAAGCGTAAACTCGCCCATTCCCCTTGTCATCTGACGGACGGTCATGGCAAAGTCATGCGTTTCAGCCTCGGGGATTTCCGCGGATATAGTGGAAAGTCCCTTCTTTGACGCGGGCATGGCATCCAGAACTCTTCCGCGGCGCTTGTTCAGCTCGCCCATCATGTCGCCGGTGTTTTCATCGGGGATGGTTACCTCAAGGTTGTCAATCGGCTCTAAGAGCACGGGGTTTGCCTGCTTCATGCCTTCCTTGAACGCAATGGACGCCGCAAGCTTGAAGGACATTTCGGAGGAGTCAACCGGATGATATGATCCGTCAACAAGCGTAGCCTTTACGCCGACAACCGGAAATCCCGCCAGCACGCCCTTCTTCATGCAGTCCTGAAGTCCCTTTTCAACTGCGGGGAAGAAGTTTTTAGGCACCGCTCCGCCGAACACGTTTTCCTCAAACACAAGCTCGTCGCTGTCGCACGGCTCAAACTCTATCCATACGTCTCCGTACTGTCCGTGTCCGCCGGACTGCTTCTTGTGTCTGCCCTGAACCTTTACCTTCTTTCTTATGGTCTCCTTGTAGGAAACCTTGGGGACGGATGTCACGACATCCACGCCGAAACCGTTCTTGAGCTTTGCAAGGGTGGACTCTATATGCTGCTCTCCGAGGCCGGAAAGTATCTGCTCAAACGTGGTGTCGTCCTGCTTGTATGACAGGGACAGATCCTCCTCCAAAAGCCTTTGGATAGCCGTAGAAATCTTTGACTCGTCGCCCTGAGTCTTTGCCTTTATGCAGACAGAGTAGCAGGGTCTGGGGAACGTGAGCTTCTTAAACGCCACAACCCTTGACGGGTCGCATATCGTGTCGTTGGTGTTTACGGACATCTTTGTCGCCACAACTATATCGCCCGCCGTCGCATAGGGAACTTCAATCTGCTTCTTGCCGACAAGGTTTAAAAGCTTGCCGACTTTTTCGGTGGTGCTTGTTGTTGCGTTGAGTATTTCTTTATTGGTCTCTATCTTTCCGCTTATGACCTTTATGTAAGACATCTTGCCCACAAACGGGTCGGCAACCGTCTTGAACACAAACGCCGCAAGCGGCTCGTTCGCGTCGCACTTGATTGAAACGTCATTTCCCGCGGCGTTTTTGGCCTTAATGTCCGGCTGGTCGCTCGCAGAGGGCAAAAGCGCGGAAATCTCGTCTAAGAGCATATCCACGCAGTCAAGGTTTGCTGCGGAAACGCAGGTTACGGGCGTGATCATGCCGTTTATTATGCCGTTGCGTATTCCGGACACAAGCTCCTCATGGGTGAACTTTTCGCCGTCCAAAAACTTGAGCATAAGCTCCTCGTCCGTCTCGGCAACAGCCTCCGACATCGCCTCGATGAATCCGTCTATTCTGTATGTAGGCTCAGGCTCTCCCGCATCTATGCGCTCGCCCTTGGGGCCGTACTTATAGTTCTTCATCGCAAGAAGGTCGTAATAGGAAACTATCTTGTTGTCCTTTATCAGCGGAACTACAAGCGGGCAGACGGAAGAACCGAACTCGGTCTTGAGCTTTGTTATAACGTTTGAATAGTTTGCGTTGTCGTCGTCTATCTTTGTGACTACAAACATGTGCGGCGTCTTGTGCTCAACCGCGCACTCGTATGCTTTTTTTGTTCCGACATGTATTCCGGACTTTGCGGACACCGTTATCATCACGCAGTCCGCCGCATATACGCCCTCTATAAGTCCTCCGGCATAATCGAAAAGACCGGGCGTGTCAAGTATGTTTACCTTTATGCCGTCCTTTTCGTAGTATGAAAGAGAAGTATATATTGAGCACTTTTTAGCTATCTCAATAGGCGTGTAATCCGAAACGGTGTTGCCGTCAGCAGTCTTTCCCAACCTGTCGGTGGCGCCCGCCTTATAAAGCAGAGCCTCGCACAGAGCCGTCTTTCCCGAGCCGGAATGTCCGGTTATTGCTATGTTTTTAATGTGTTTGCTGTCATAGTTCTTCAATTTGATCTCTCCATTCGGGTCTACATTCGTGGCTTTTATTGCTTTTCAACAATAAAGCTTAACGTCACCATTTCATTATATATCACTTTTGACAAGATATCAATACCAAATTTGTGCCATTATAATTGTGTATTCTGCATAAAGCGTTAAAAGGGCGAGTATTTGTGCCAAAGGCGCCGCAGTCGAGCATGCATACATAAAATCTTTGTTAAGACTCACCGGTCTGAATGCTTTCTTGCGGCGCTCACGCCATGCAAATTCTTATACAGTCAGCACGCTGCCCTCAAGCTCTCTCAGGATGAGTATATCCTCCTCGTCGCCCGTTTGGCAGTTCACATACACCAAGACGGTTTTGCCGTCGCTTGACTGGCACTTAAACTCCCGACAGAGCTTTTCTTCAACGCTGTCGGAGGGTATCACCGCAAGCGACGAGCCTACGACGCTCAGCATCGGCGAAAGCTTTTCCTGGCACTCCATCACGCTAAGAGCCGGCTCTTCAAGCCTTCTGTCATAGTGGTTTACTATAAAGCCCCTTGCGTCAAAGCCCAAAATCTCGCCGTTGTCAAGCGCTACCGCAACCTTTATGAGGTCTGTGTAGCATGTCACGCCGTCGTCGTTGTAGGCAAAGTTTATCGTGCACACGTTGTCGTAGCTTTCATAGTAGGTTGTTTCCATGCTTTGTATGCCAAGGCTTTCAAGATACGCCTGCGCATACTCCTTTGCCTCCTCGGGGGTTATCTCGGACGACGAGGGATGCCTGCTTTTGAGCATGTAGCATATATAGCCGCCGTTTTTGGTTACGGCGCAGCTCACGCCGTCCCCCTCAAATCTGTAGGAGGGCATTTTTGAATCCTCGGGGTATTCCGACTCCTTCAGCTCCCACGCCTCTACGCCGCAGCTTTGGGCAGCTTTTTGTATCGCGTCCTCCCCCGAAACCTCCGGAGCGTCTTTACACATGCGCGGCTCTTTGTCGAGGATGTGGTCGGAATACGGGCCGTCGTATATCAGCTTCGGCGTGTTTTCAAAGGCGTCCTCTATCTCGGCAAAGCCGTCGCCAACAAGGCTGTCTGCGCCCTGTGCCACCTCTTTGAACAGCTCCGTGACCGAGCTGTCACTTGACAAAAGCTCCGCGCGCATCTGCCAAAGCAGCTCGGAGAGCTTTTGAGCAGACTCACAAAGCATATTCATCTTTGAGTAGTCCTCGTAAGACGGTTCGTCGCCGTCTGACGCCTTCTTTGCAAGCGCGCTCGCATAGTTTCCGACCTGCGAGAAGAATTTCTCCGTCTTTTCAAGGTCCATGTCCGACACCGGCAGCCTGCTCAAGGCATCCCTTGCCCTGTAGGAATCGGATATAAGCTCGCTTGAAAGTTCGCTGAGCATCTTTTCGGAGGCGGAGTACATGCCCTTTGTGAGGGAAACGGAGAGCTTGTCCGCGCTTTCCGCCAAGTCCTCCACCGCGAGCATGTATCCGTACTCTATTTTGTTGCCTGCGCTCCTGAGCCTGTTCATATATATGATGTTTGACGCGCCCAAAACCGCAATTATGGCAAGGGAAAAGGAAACTATCCTCGCCAGGGTGCGTTTTGAGACGACGGTTTTCATCTTTTGCATATTTGCCTGCCTTTCCGCCCGCTGCAAACGCAGCGCGATGCATATTTGTGTTTTTAATATCATGTCACACGGCGGATAAAATACTCACAAAAGCTTTAGAAAAATACTTCCATTTGATTGCAGATGCGCTTGCGGGGAAAATTTTTATTATCTTTTTTAGTTTTTCATGCTTTTTCGTTTGATTTTTGCGCCGACGTGTTATATAATAGTCTTGTATGCTAAGATTAGCGACTATTTTACATACGGAGGTAATAACAATGCTCGTTTCGGCAAAGGAAATGCTAAACAAGGCGCGTGACGGACACTACGCAGTAGGTCAGTTCAACATCAACAACCTGGAGTGGACCAAGTCCATCCTGCTGCAGGCGCAGGCCATGCAGAGCCCGGTGATCCTGGGTGTCTCTGAGGGCGCCGGCAAGTACATGACCGGTTTCAAGACGGTCGCCGCCATGGTCAAGGCCATGGACGAGAGCCTGGGCATCACCGTGCCCGTGGCGCTGCACCTGGACCACGGCACCTACGAGGGCTGCAAGGCCTGCGTCGAGGCCGGCTTCTCCTCCATCATGTTTGACGGCAGCCACTACCCCATCGAGGAGAACGTGGAAAAGACCAAGGAGCTGGTGGCCCTGGC
>DDJI01000067.1 GCA_002338885.1 Ruminococcus sp. UBA1828
GTTGCTCCGCCGAACGGGCCTATCTGTATCGACGCTATCTCTGATGCGCTTTCCCTAAAGCGTCTGGACTGCTCGACCAGCTCGCCGTCTACGTACATATCAAGCGTCTTTGAATCGGTGTCAATTACGAGCTTGATGCTCTTATACGCATTTTCCTCGGCATCGACAACGCCTTCCCAGCCGCCTTCGATGTTAAAGCCTATCTGAGACTTTCTCCAGTCGAACTGCACTATGTTCTCGCCGCCCTTGCCCCTTACGATGAAGAACGCAGGGTTGTCGCCGGTGTTAGTTATCATCATGTCAAACTGCACGGTGACCTTGCCGCTCACGGCGTCTATAGCCCTTTCATACCAGTTTGTCGTTCCGACTCCTGAGCTTTGTGTCACGACAAGTGCGCCGTCGCTGACAGCTATGCCGGGAGCGGAGTTTGCGGAGTTTCTTATCTTCCAGTTTGAAAGGTCGCCGTCATCATCAAAGCTTTCGCTGTAAACGACGTTTGCAGACGACGGTATGTCATATGTGGTTGTTGCCGGAGGGGCATCCTGCGGTTTTGGCTCCGAAGTGCCGGCGGATGATGTCTTATCCGCTGCGACGATGACGTTGTCAATATACATAGTCTGCGTTGCTCCGCCGAACGGGCCTATTTGTATGGCTGCGACGCAATCGGCTGATTCGCGGAATGAATGGTCTTTATAAACCTCTCTGCCGTTTACGTTCATGTCGTAGGTGTTGTCGTCCACATCTATGATCAGCTCAACCGTGTGCACGCTTCCGACAGCCGCCATAGCTCCCGTCTCATGTCCGTCGCCCGGGTCAACGCCTATGTCCGCCTTGCGGTAGTCAACCTGAACGATGTTTTCATCGTTATCCCCCCTTACGATGAAGAATGCGGGGTTGTCGCCGTCGTTGTCAACCTTTATATCAAAGCTTATATACACTGTACCCTCGCCGTGGTCGAGATTCATGGTGTACCAGTTGGTGCTGCCGACCTTTTCGCTCTGCTCAACCACAAGCATTCCGTCCTCTACGTAAAGCTCGGGCGCATCCTGCGATGAATTTCTTACAACCCACTCATCGGTGTCGTCGTTTGAGCCTTCATAGTCGTTTTCATAAAGGATCGTCGCGGTTTCGGGTATTTCCATCGGCTCGGCAGGCTCCGCCATGTATACGTTGCGGTATCTGTCCATGACCGCGTCAAAGGAACCTCTTGTCACTCCGTCGCCGGCTTTGAAATTAGTGCGGTGGTAAAGCGTCGGGCAGTCCTCGTTTTCCTCATAGAGGGTCTCCCAGTCCTCCCAAAGCTGATCGTACTTGTTTATAAGCTCTACTATTTTGTCCTCGTTTTCGGTGTTGCCCGACTCAACCTGCTTTACGTATACTCCGGTTTCAAACACCGTTTCATAAAGGCTGTACAGGTAGTAGCCGTATTTAGCGGTCAGAATCATGTAGTCCTTCTTCTCGACGCTGTCGTCAAAGGACTCCGCTATCTCAATTATCTGTTCCCACAGATCTACCGACTGCTTTCTCTCTTCAAGCATTGCGTTGCCGACATCCGTGCCCGCTGCCATTTTGTTTATCAGGTCGTCAACCGCGCCTTGCGTGTTGTCTAAGACGTCGTCTCGTGTAAAGAACTGATTCAGGCTGCCGCCGGGTGTGTTTGTTCCTCTGCCCAGTAAAACCGCATCGGAAGAAAGCAGGCAAAGCTCGTAGAATTTATCGGCATCCTCGTCATCCATGCCAAGCTCTTCCCTCGCGTACTCCAAAACTATATCCTTATCGGAGCGCGTGGTGTCCTGTGCCCACTTTTGAATGACGTATGAGTTTACATCCGCCCACAGCTCATCGCCCCACTCGTGACCGAGACCGGGCTTGCCGTAGTCACCCACAAGCGCATTAGACGGATCAAGCTCTTCGCCGGTGCCGTTTATGTACGGTCCGTCCCATCCTCCGCCTCTTGACCACGTCCATACGCCGACTACAAGAGAATCCTCGGTGTTTATAATGTCGCTTAACGACTTGTTCTGGTCGTCCTGCATCATCCACTCGTATTCTTTAAATCCGTTTATGACGCCGTCTCCGATATAGTTAGGATACGCGCCCTTTCCTTCATACTCTCTTGCGGACTGCACCTCAACTATCTGCTGATGCTTTCCGGCGTTTAAGCACTGGTTGAAAGCTATGTTGCGGTGGAAGTCGCCCGCCACATATTTAATGCAGAAGTACAGGTTTTCATGCGGCTCTATGTTGTCCGAAACGGACAAATAGGTGTTCTTGTCATTGTGGAACGCGCCAAAGCTCCAGGTGCGGTATATCAGCTCCTTGTCATGCTTTACGCACAGCTCTTCGCGCAGTATATTGATAAAATCGGTGTGGCATGCCGTGTTTGCTTCGTTCCAATCGCTTATGGCATCGGTGTAAACGCTCAGAGGATTGTTTCCCTCGTGATAGGGCAGCATGTACTTTGCACCGGTGTACGTCTCGCCGGTTCTGACAAAGATTCCGTCTATGAGACTGTTTCCGTCCTCATCGACAAACACCTCAAACATTTCGTCAAACATGTCGGAAATCATCTTTTTGGTGTCGTCTTTGCGTATGTCTATTTTGCCGCCGGTTTTGTAGTCAAGACCTGTCTTGCTCATGTTGACGGGCAAAACCATCATGTCCATCATGAAGTACACCTTCAGTCCTGCCTCTTTAAATTCGGTGTACTTATTTATCAGCTCTTCCCTCTTATTTAGAATCCACTCTGTCTCGGTTTCGTTGAATATGCTTTCATCCGTTCCCTCAACCGTGTAGTTAGGCCACAAAAGTCCGTACTGGGCGGCATCGGCAAGGTCAAAGACCTTTGCGTTAAGTCCCCTCTCTATAAAAATGTCCGGACTTGTGTACGCGCTGACATAATCAGATCTTCCGGGGTTGTCGTGTATCATGTCGGCGATTATCTTCAAGCTGTTTTCGCTTGACGTTTCATCAGCGACGGTGTCCGCCGTCGTCTCTTCCGGCTCCGAAGAATCGTCGCCGTCGTCAGACGTGTTGCTGTCGGTCAAAACAGTGACGTCATCCGCATCCGACGGGTTGCTCTCGCCGGTGCCGCAAGACGTAAAGCTTGCAGCACCTATAAGAACAGCCAAACAAATCGCGGCGAACCTTTTAAACAATCTCATCTATCCTTTATCCTCCTTATCTCAAAGTGGTTGCGGTTGTCTTGGCTTTACCGAAACCTAATTGTGCAGCTGCGCGTATTTTCCTCGTCTCTTTACCGTTAAATCGTGCCGTCGGTAAAGCGCGCATTTTTATCGGTCGTCAGAACTATCTTGTTTATCACAAATCCATCCTCTCTGGGCACGATTGTGATTGTGTGCTCACCGGCAGACAGCTCGATCTCCTTGCCCGCAGACTTCCACACCTTATCGCCTGACATATCTCCTACGCTGTGGGTGTAAACATACTCCCCGTCAACCATGACGTGATAAGAGTCAGAGTCCGCATCGGGAGCACTCATGTTGACGTATACGTAGTATGCGCCCTCTGTTTCAACGTCGATCTTGTAGTTAAGAGACGGCGCTCCCTCGAGATTTTCAGAGGTGTTTTCCCACTTTCTCTTTGTGTCGGGCTGTATAGATACGCCGTCGTCTGTTGGCACCCACTCATCAGAGCCTTCGGTGACAGTCCATGCGTCAGCGCTGTTGTCAAGCGCGTCCGCGGCGTCGATTTCTATTCTCGCCTCATCAGCCTGCGACGATCCGTCAGAGGACATCGTTCCGCCCTCGGTAATCACTATGTTGTCCACATACATGGTCATATTTTTAACTGCGCCCTGAAGTCCTGCGCCAATCTGTCCTACGGCGTTTGCCGTGGAGCCGTCTTTAAAGGACAGTCCGGCAAAGAGCAGCTCGTCATCAACATAGAAGTCGTAGCTGTCTGTGTCAAAGTCTATTACCACTTTGACGTTGTGCATCTGAGTTACGTCATCCACAACGACATATTTTTCTTCGTAGTGGTCGTTTAAAGAAATCCTGTGCTCGCCGTTTGCAAGTCTGTAATCGACCTGCGCTATCATCTTCGAGTCTGTTCCGTAGACTATGAAGAACGCGGCGTTGTAATTTGCGCTGAACTCGCCTCCAAGGCTTATATCGGCCTCAACGGTGACTACGCTCGATGAAGTCACGGGCGTGTCAACGACATACCAATTTGAGCTTCCCGGGGCATCGGTTTGAGTTATTGCCGCTTCGCCGTCGCGGACAGCTATCTTAATTTTTTGGTCTGCACCCTTTATAAGCGACCACGAATCGGTTGCGTCATAGGTGTTGAACCTCTCGCAGAACACTGCATTTTCCGGCGCGGGTGTGTCGTCAGGCTCAAAGCTGCTTACAACGCCCTTGCAAAGCGCGCACACGCCGTCATCGCCTATGATGTGATAGCTTGCAATAAATCTGCGATTAACAACCATTGCGTGCAGTTCTTCGTTTAAGTACACATACTTTGCGCTCTTGTTGCTGCTCGCCGCAACGGGAGTTTGCGGATCCGGTTCTTCAGTATCGCCGTCATCAGGCTCTTCCGTTTCGGGCGGAACAGGTCCGTCGATAATGGAAATGTCGTCTATATACAGCGTGGCTGATGAAACTCCGCTTTGGAATCCAGCTCCTATACGGGTCACGCTTGATCCGTCAAATCCGCTGTCCTTAAATCCCGTGTTTTCGTAAAGCAAAACATCGTTTGCATAAAAATCATAGGTGTCGCTTTCAAAATCTATTACTATCTTAATGTCGATGGGCTGCGTAACATCAGTTATTTCGAGGTAATTATAATTTCCCGCGTCGTTGACCTTGTCGTTTAGCGAGATGGTGTTATAATCCTTTCCGCTGTTTCGCAAATCCACCTGAGCGATCATTTTGTCGCCCTGATACACAAAGAAGAACGCGGCATTGAGCCTTGTCGGCAAAGCCTTGTCAAGAGCCATTGTCGCCGTAACCGTGACGGTGTTTTCCTTTGTCGAGGATTCGCCGAGATCATAAATGTACCAGTTTGAGCTGCCGCTGACCCTGTCGCTTTGGGTTATGGCCATGCGTCCTTCATCGACTGTAACAGAGAGCTTATCTGTGCTGTTAGAGCCTTTAAGTTTCCAGCCTGAAATATCGTCATCGCTGTCGAACGTGTTGGAGTACACCTGCTTGCCGGCTTCTACTTCTTCCTGTATTGCGACAGTGAGGTTATCTAAGTATATTGTCTGCGTTGCTCCGCCGTAAGGTCCTACTTGTATTGACGCCACCTCGCCGGCGCTTTCTCTAAAAGCCCTGCCAGAGGATATGAGCTTATCATCAACATACATATCAAGCGTTTTTGCATCGGTATTTATCACAAACTTTACGTTCGTGTAGACGTTCTCCGCTGCGCTGACCGCTCCTACCCATCCGGAGCTCATGTTAAAGCCTATCTGAGATTTTCTCCAGTCGAACTGCACGATGTTCTCGCCGCCCTTGCCCCTTATGATGAAGAACGCGGGGTTGTCGCCGGAGTTGGTTATCTTCATGTCAAAGGACACAACCACCGTTCCGCTCAGCGGCTCGTCAAGTGTCCTTTCGTACCAAAGTGTGCTTCCCACAGAGCCTGTCTGCTCTACAACAAGCGCTCCGTCTGTAATCTTTATTGACGAATTATCATGCGTCCTGTTATCCCTTGGCTTCCACTTAACTGCTTCGCCGTCGTCGCTGTCAAATTCATTTTCATAGACAACTGTTGTCTGAATAAATGTCTCCCCTGACGTATCAGGTGTCGCCACAGCTGCATATGTCATGACGGGCAAAAGCATTGCCACAGCCAATATTGCTGCTAAAAGCTTTTTCATATCCTTACCTCCACTGCACAGTATTATCGTGTATCCGATACTTATATAGTAAAGTCGTTTTTGTGCGTACGATATAACTATGTTGACGTTTTTCAAAAAAACATGAACAATATTGACCTGCATATTTTCCCACAAGGCTTTTCCTCGCTAAAATCATTTCGACAAATATCGATGTGCAGTAATAATAATTCATCGCTATCTTTGCGTATGGATGTCAAAAGGCGATAAAAAATTGCCGCGGAAGGCTTTTTGCGCACATTCCGCAGCAACATAATATTGTCTAAATTTTGAGCCTAAAGTTTTACATCAAAGGCCAAGCTGATCGACAGCATACTCAGCCTGCTCATCGGTGAATCCGTCGAACTCAAGCATTGTCAGCAAGGTGTCTCTTGTCAGGTCATCAAGGTACTCCATATAATCCTGTGCCGCCAAAAGTGCCTGTTCATTCCAGTCCGCGCCGCAGTTGTCCACGGCGTACTGCGCCTGTTCTTCGGTGAAGCCGTCATACTCTGTAAGGTTGGTGTAAAGGTCGCTGTACGAGCATGGAGTATACTCGAGCGTCTCCTGTGCCGCCTTTAGCGCCTGTTCGTTCCAGTCAGCACCGCAGTTGTCCACGGCATATGTAGCCTGTTCTTCGGTGAAGCCGTCATACTCGGTAAGGTTGGTGTAAAGGTCGCTGTACGAGCATGGGGTATACTCGAGCGTCTCCTGTGCCGCCTTTAGTGCCTGCTCGTTCCAGTCAGCACCGCAGTTATCCACGGCATATGTAGCCTGTTCCTCGGTGAAGCCGTCATACTCTACAAGCTCATTGTAAAGGTCGGTATAGGAATATGCGGAATACTCAAGTGCAACCTGCGCAGCCTTTACTGCCTGCTCGTTCCAATCCGCGCCGCAGTTGTCTACGGCATACTGTGCCTGCTCGGCGGTGAAGCCGTAGTAATCAATCATCGCCTGATAAAGCCCGTCATATGAATCGGGCGAGTATTCAAGCGTTTCGGTCACGTATCTGAGCGCCTGTTCGTCCCAGTCGGCTCCGCAGTTGTCTGCGGCATACTGCGCCTGCTCATCTGTAAACATGTAATACTCGACAAGCTCCTCAACCATTCCGTCGCGCGAGTACGCCGAGTACTCAAGCGATTCCTGCGCAGCCTTTACCGCCTGCTCGTTCCAGTCAGCACCGCAGTTTTCAACGCCATACTCCGCCTGCTCCCGTGTGAACTCTCCGTATTCAACAAGCTCCTCTATGAGCTTGTCGTGAGATGTGCTCGAAAACTCAAGCTGCTGCAATGCCGCCGCAACAGCCTGTTCGTTCCAATCAGCGCCGCAGTTGTCCACGCCGTACCTCGCCTGCTCATCAGTGAAATACTGATACTCCATCAGCATATAATACAGTCCGTCATAGGAATAAGCCGTGTACTCAAGTGTGTTCTGAGCCGCTAAAACCGCCTGCTCGTTCCAGTCCGCGCCGCAGTTATCTACAGCCTCGACAGCCTCATCATGGGTGAACGTGTACTCAAGCACCTCTACAAGTCCGTCGTATGAGTAGCCGTCCTCAAGGTAAAGCTCTACCATCTCGTTTATGTCAGCCATTGACTCGTCATACGTGTCGCTGCTGTCGCCGCCGTCTTCGATGTTCTCGCCGTCCTGCGTCGCCTCTGCCGGCTCCTGCGGCTCATCGCTCGGCTCGGATGTGCATGCAGTCAACGAAAACGCCATAATCAGCGCAATAAGAACAGATAAAAACTTCATCGTGATTCCTCATTTCGTAGAATAATTTTATTTGCCGTTACGAAAACGGATTTAGCAATCATGCTCAAATCCGACCTCTATTTTACCACATCTGCCCGCTCCGTTCAACCATATCGAGCATTTTTTAAAAAAGAATTTGCGCACAAAAAATGCCCGTGCCTGCACAATAGCCGTCATGCAAACACGGGCAAAGTATGAACATCACTCGGCAATCTCGCTCAAATCAAGCGATTGCATTGCAAAGAACTCCTCGGGAAGGTCTAAGTACTCGGTGTACTCCGCAGGGTCATACGGGCGGATGTAAACCGTGCCGCCGTCCTGCACATACGTTATGAGCACCGCCACTTCATGCGTATCCTCGCCATCGGCGGTCGCACGCATGCGGCAGTTAAAGCTCACATCAACACCGCCAACCGTTTCGGTATACACGTTGTCGTAGTTATCGGATATCTGCTCCTGCGGCAGTCCCCTTTCAACCATGTACGTCTTGCCGTCGTATTCTATGACAGAGTAAACCTCCAAGGACACGTCGGCAATCTCATCGGCCGCAGCCTCGCCAAGCTCGCCGATGTCGCCCAATGTAAAACTGCGGTTGTTTGAGTCAACCGGCGTCACAACAATGCATGCGCTCTTGAGCAGCTCGTCGGAAGAAGGATACAAAAGCTCCGTGCCGTCCTCCGAAATTCGATTTTTCACAAGCTCTCCCACGCCGTAATCCGGTATGGCAAACACACGGTCTTTGAGTAGCTGCGTGAACTCATCCGCGCTTTCCGCCTGATAGTACAGCATATACTCGGCAAAGTCGTAAGTCGAGTATTCCTCGGGCAGTGAAACCGCAAGCTTTTCACCGGGTTCACCGTTTGATGCGCAGCCGCATAAAATCAGCGCTGAGCAAAGTACCGCCGCAATGCATGACACAGCCTTGAATTTGTACATGATATCACGTTCCTTTTGTAGTTTGCCGCAAGACGCACGGCAAGCTGTTATAAAGTTTTGATTTTACTTTCATCCAAGCGTAACTACATGCTGATAGCTCTCTACCAACTCGATAATATCATCGTAAAGGTTGAGCAGGTACATCTTCTTATTGTCGGCGTTTTCGTCCTGGCTGATCATGACTATGTCGCCCCGCTCGTTCATGGCAATTGAGTTTTGGCTGAACTGCATGTTGTCAGGGACGTCGAGCACAACAGGTATCAGCTCGCCCTCCAAAGAATCAAACACCAAAAGGTCTATTTCCTCATTTCCGGACGCCATCACGAGGTATCTGTCATCACGGTAGCCCTGATATGCTATCATTTTGGGCGCATACTCGCCTATTCCCATATCGACATATGACGAACCATACATTTTGCACAGGTACAGCTCCCACGGGCGGCCCATGCTGAGCTGTTCCATCCACGTCAAGTCGTCATCGAGCAGCTTGCACCAGTTAAATATCAGCGCATAGTCATCGTTAAAGACGTAAAATTCACGAACAGATGTGAGACTTGAATCCATAGCGGCGTTCTCTATCAAGTCAGGATACTCATTGAGAATCAGCTCGTCATCGGTAAAATTGATGGCAAGCTCATCAACCTTTTCTCCGGCCGAGTTGTACACATCCACCGAATAAACCGTTTTGCCGTCTACGCCCTGATACATCAGCAGGTACACTTTGTCGTCCCGTGCGGTCATTCGCAGGACGTTTCTTGAGGTGAGCGTCATGTCGCTCCAGTCGTCCTCGTGGTTCTCATAAAACACCGACAGCTCCTTTGTCTGAGTGTTGTACTTATAGACCATGTCGGATGTCTTCCCGTCGTTGTCCGCATACATAAAGAACACCACTTCCGCGTCGTTCAGCACGGAAATATTAAACTCGGGAGTTGCGGCGGGAACACTTATGATGGTTTCCGGCGTGCCTGTGTTCGCCTCAAGGTCATAGCAGTACACCGGCATTACGAGATTTCCGTCCTCATCCTTGACGCCCGGGGCGCAAATCAAGTATCCGTTGACAACTTCAAATGTTCCGTCCGCCGTGCTGTACGGCACTTTAAAAAGCAGCTCGGACTCGTTGCTTTCGATATTGTAGCGGTAGTACTCAAATTCATACGGGTCTCTTGTGTTTATGTACCAATAGATGTTGTCTCCGTTAAACACACTCGGGTTATACATGTCGTTCTCGGCAATTAGCATGCCGCGAACGTTATAGCTGGAATATTCCATCGGCTCAGCGTCAAGCTCCTCTGCGGAGACGGTGAAAAAGAGTCTCTTTTTGATTTTAAATTCCAATCCCGCAGGCTCTTCTACCGGCTCATCCGGCGTGGGTGCTTCAGTCTCGGAAGGTTCTGTTTCATCTGCGGTTGTAGTCGTGGCTGAAGTCTCCCGCTCCTGTGTTTCGGATGATTCCGCAGACGGCGGGGCGGTTGTTGACTCGGCGTCGTTCGGAGAAGTATCGCCCTGTGCGCAGGATGAGAGCAGGAAAAGTGAAAGAAATACAAGCAACAATTTTTTCATACGTTCGGTCTCCTTTGCGGGTAATCTTTAATTACGACAGCGGCAGTTCACTCGTTCATTGCTACCCCACAATCCACGACGCCTACTCTGTGTAATACAAGTCCATTATTTCATGGAGGTTGACCATATACATCTCCTTATCATCGTATGTGACCCGACCGGTAGGTATCTGTCCTATCATCACGATATCGCCGTCTTCGTTCATCACGATGTTTTCGTAGTCAAACACCAGTTCCTCGTCCACATCAAGTTCAATGGGGATCATAATGTCCTCCACAGTGTCAATAATAAGAAGATCAATAATTTCGCTTTTTGAACCCATGACAATGTATCTGTCGTCCTGTATTCCAAACGCCTCGCCCTTGTATCCCATAAGTTGCGGCTCATATTGACCTATTTCCATGTCAACATACTCCGTTCCGTCCCACCTGAAAAGAAATATCTCCCATGGAAGTCCATCATCTATCTTAGTATCCAGGTCTGCAGCACTCTCCATTATTTTAAACCAATCAAAGACCAACAGATATTCGTCGTTAAACGGCTGAAATTGCTCAATAAGAGGATTTCCTACCAACTTGCTAATCGACGCCAGACTCGGATACTCATAAAGTAAGTCTTCGGCTATCAAATCATAAAGATATCTTTCGGAAAGAATCTCGCCATCCCTGTTTAGCTCCACTATTTTGTACACACCTACCCCTTCTTCGGTTTTTTCAGTCTCTTCCACGGTGTACATTAAAAAATAAATTCGGCCATCACGTGCCTCTACACCATAAATAAGCTCTGTCAAGTCTGTCAAGACAGATCCCGGATAGGTCTCAAAAAACAATGTAAGCTCATCGGTTTCCGTGTTGTAAATGTAAACTTTATAATTTGGATAGTTCTCCGAATCTATAACATCTATATTATCTACAAGGAATATTGCTTCTGTATCACTGAGTCTCGCTATGTCAAAACCGACGCCGTTAATTTTCTGAAGGGTTAAAAGAATATCGGGTTCTCCGGTATTTGCTTTTAAATCATAGCTATATACTGTCATGATCTCATCTTTCACGCCGCAAATCAAATGATCGTTTACTACTTCAAAGCATAATACAGCGTTAGAAAACGGGACTTCAAACAAATACTCGGATTCACAGCTTTCGATATTATGTCGATAATATCTAAATAGTGCATCAGGATTGTCATCGTCGCTATAAACTATTTTAACATAATATATGTAATCTCCATAGAAAACAATCGGCGTATACATGTCGTTTTCAATTGGATTCTTTACCCGTGTGTTGGTATATTTCATGTCTTCGGCATCAAGTTTTTCAGCAGAAACAGTTATAATTCTTTCTTTTCGCAATACAAATTCCTCCTCAACAGGCTCTTCTACCGGCACATCCGGCGTGGGTGCTTCAGTCTCGGAAGGTTCTGTTTCATCTGCGGTTGTAGTCGTAACTGAAGTTTCCCGCTCCTGCGTTTCGGATGATTCCGCAGACGGCGGGGTGGTTGTTGACTCAGCGTCGTTCGGAGTAGTATTGCCCTGTGCGCAGGATGAGAGCA
>DDJI01000100.1 GCA_002338885.1 Ruminococcus sp. UBA1828
GACGGACACCATGATGAAAAAGTGCCATCCGGGTCAGATGCAGGGACTTTCCTTGCACCAGTACACCATCCCCACCGGCAACTGGGCACATAAGGGCTCGTCTGTGGACTTCACAAAGGAAGAGTATTATAAGACGCTTTCCGCCACATGGTATATGGACAGAATCATAAAGGATCACAAGGCGGTTATGCAGCGCTATGACAACGATGAGAAGATAGGCCTTGTCGNNGGCACCAACCCCGGCTTCCTGTATCAGCAGAACACCATGAGAGACGCAGTTCTCGCCTCTATCAACCTCAACATCTTCAACGAAAACTCCGACAGAGTAAAGATGGCAAACATAGCTCAGATGGTAAACGTCCTTCAGGCGATAATACTCACCGAAGGCGAGAAGATGATCAAGACTCCCACATATCATGTGTTTGATATGTATAAGGAACACATGGAGGCAAACCTTGTATACTCAAATATAGAAAACAAGCAGATAGCGGAGGGAATGTATCTTCCCGCAGTGTCTCAGTCCGTTTCCGTGGACGCAGAAGGCAAGATGCATATCACCATATCAAACGCCTCTTTGGACGAGGACTTCGACATAGACTGCGTAATGCCGAGGGCGACTTACAAGAGCGCAGCGGCAAGAATACTCACCGCAGAGTACAACAAGTGCAACACGTTTGACGAGCCTGATGCAGTTGCTCCCGAAAAGTTCGACGACATAAAGCTCGACGGCGAAAAGCTCAGATTCAGACTTCCCAAGTGCTCTGTGCTTGCAATAGAGCTTTGCTGATGCGGCTATGGCTCTGACGCTTGAGGGCAGACCTGTCTGCAAAAGATGCCTGCTTGCCGATATAGATGTTGACGGGCTTTATAAAAAGGTTTCGGAGCTGATTGAGCTGATGCCGGAGGACGTCAAAGCCGACGAGAAGCTATATAACAGCAGGCTTGAAATATGCCGCAGGTGCAGCTGCCTTGAAAACGGCATATGCCGTGAGTGCGGATGCTTTGTAGAACTTCGTGCGGCGGCAAGAAAGAACTATTGCCCGAGTGCGTATAAGTACTGGACGGCAGAATAATAAGATTTCAGCGCATGCCGGCTCTCTTGCGGGTTAAGAGAGCCGGTAAAGCTTTTGGAGGTGAACGCGTTGACGCAACGAGAGCTGCTTGACTTTTTGAGCGTTGCCGCAAAGCTCAAAGTGAACACGCGGCACTGCTGCACCGCTCCTGGGAGGATGGAAAGCGTGGCGGATCACTGCTGGCGGACGGCTTTAATGGCTGTGCTTTTGGAGAATGAGTTTAAGGACGTCGATATTTTTAAGGTGGTAAAGATGTGCTTAGTTCATGATCTGGGCGAGGCCTTGACGGGGGATATACCGACGTTTGAAAAGACGGATGAGGACAGATGCGCCGAAAAGAAAAAGCTTTTTTCCATGCTCGGCATGCTTCCCGCAGCCGAAAAAGGTGAAATGACAGAGCTTTTTAAGGAGATGGAGGAGCTTAAAACCGACGAGGCAAGGCTTTATAAAGCCCTCGACTGCATGGAGGCGGTCATATCGCATAATGAGTCCGAGCTGTCCACATGGATACCGCTCGAAAGAACCCTTAATCTGACCTACGGCGAAAAATATGTCGAGTGGAACGACTGGCTTAAAGAGCTGAAAAAAGAGTGCAACGACGATACGATTAAAAAACTTGCGCAAAAACCGGACGACAGCGCGGGATGAATGCGCGCGGTTCTTGACATTTTTTGAATACAGGGTTATTATAATTAGGTGTTTGCTCACGCAGATTATAAATGCGGAGCGGGGCGGCAGGAAGTAATCCTGAAACCGCTAAATTTGCAAGAAGGAGAGCCCGCAATGATTTGAGGGCGTATGTTTGACTATGGCAAAGCTATTGATTGACGAAATTTACAAGAGCGTTAAGGGACTTGTGCCCTGTGATTTAGCGTCGGACGGAGCAACCGTCACCGTCGAGGGATGGATAAGAACCAACCGCTCAAATAATAAGATAGGCTTTATGTCTTTAAACGACGGCTCCTGCTTCAGCTGCTGCCAGGTGGTATATGAGACGGACAAGCTTACAAACTATTCCGATGCCGCAAAGCTGCTCACCGGCTGCGCCGTAAAGGTGACCGGCAAACTGGTTGTCACCCCTGAGGCTAAGCAGCCTTTTGAGATAAACGCGAGCGAAATAGAGCTTGTGGGCGACTGCGATGCAAGCTATCCGCTTCAGAAAAAGCGCCATTCTCTTGAGTTTTTAAGGGAGATACCTCACCTTCGCCCCAGAACCAATACTTTTATGGCGGTGTTTAAAATCCGCTCTATCATATCTCAGTCGCTTCATGAATTTTTCCGCTCAAACGGATTTGTTTACGTGCACACGCCGATAATAACCGGCAACGATGCGGAGGGAGCGGGCGAGACGTTTACCGTCACCACAAGGACTGACGGCGACTACAGCAACGATTTCTTCGGCAAGCATGCATGCCTCACCGTTTCCGGACAGCTTCATGCAGAGCCGTTTGCACTTGCGTTCGGCAAGGTATACACCTTCGGCCCGACGTTCAGAGCAGAAAACTCGAACACGCCGTATCACGCAAGCGAGTTTTGGATGATAGAACCCGAGATGGCGTTCTGCGACCTCAACGGCGACATGGCTGTCATGGAGGCAATGCTCAAGCACGTGATAAACGACGTTTTGGAAAACGCCAAGGATGAGCTTAAATTCCTAAACGATTTTGTTGTTGAGACGCACGACCTCATAGAAAAGCTCGAGAGGGTGGTCAGCTCCGATTTCAAGGTCATCACATATACCGAAGCTGTCGATTATCTTAAAAACTCCGGAGAAAAGTTTGAGTTCCCCGTCGAGTGGGGCATGGACTTTTATAAGGAGCATGAGATGTATATCTGCGAAAAGATTGCAAAAGGCCCTGTGTTCTTAATAGACTTCCCCAAGGAAATCAAGGCGTTTTATATGAAGCTCAATGCCGACGGCAAGACTGTCGCGGCATGCGACCTGCTTGTTCCCGGCGTAGGCGAGCTTATAGGCGGTTCGCAGCGCGAGGAGCACTACGACGTGCTTGAAAAGAAGATGGATGAGATGGGCATGGAAAAGGAGTCTTTGGAGTGGTATCTCGACCTCAGAAAGTACGGAGGCGTGCCTCACTCGGGATTCGGACTCGGACTTGAAAGACTTCTCATGTACGTCACCGGCGTTGCAAATATAAGAGATGTAATTCCCTACGCAAGAACGCCAAAGAACTTAAAGTTCTGATCTGTTTGAATTAAAAATATCCCCCGAAGCTGCGGAGCACTCATCCGCCTTCGGGGGTTTTATTTATATGTTTAAGCATACGGTCATGCATGTGCGGAATATTCTTGTAAAAGAACGCGCACTGCAAGGGGTGAGTAGTATGTTTTTGAGATTTATCTGCGCGATATTTGATAAGCTTTTGTGGTTTGCTTTGCACGTAGACGACAAGAGCGCTAAAAACGCATTTCCCAAGCCGCTTAGCGCACAGGAGGAAGAGAGCCTGTTTAAACGCCTTTCCGAAGGCGACAAATCAGCTAAAGATAAGCTTATCCTTCACAACCTGCGCCTCGTTGCGCACATCGTGAAAAAGTATTACGTGAGTGCAGAGGATCAGGATGAACTGATATCCATAGGCACCATAGGACTTATCAAAGCCGTTTCAACGTTTAAAAGCGAAAAGGGGAACAGGTTTGCGGCGTACGGCTCCAGATGCATAGAAAACGAAATACTTATGCACTTTCGCAATACGAAAAAGAGCGCGCAGGACGTTTATTTTGACGAACCGATAGACACCGATAAGGACGGCAACCAGCTCACTCTGATGGATATTATAGCAGCCGACAGGGACATATGCGAGGATGTAGACCTGCGCTTGAACTCCCAAAGACTGTACGACGCCATAGACACCCGCCTCAACAAGCGCGAAAAGCTGATAACAGTCCTCCGTTACGGTCTGTACGGCAGACAGCCGCTTACGCAGCGTGAAGTTGCGGGGATGCTCAATATATCGCGAAGCTACGTCTCGAGAATTGAAAAGCGCGCAATAGATAAGTTGAAATCCGCGTTCTGATAGCTTAAACCGCAGGGTTTAAAATCGCTATTGCCACGTTTAGATACAGGGCAAACACGCACCATATAAGATACGGTATGAGAAGCTTGCCCGCAGTCTTATGCACCTTGTAAAACTCTATAATGTTTGATACAACAAGTATGATCAGCACGCCGAGTACAACCGCCGCCGCAGCAAGATAGCCGAACCTGAAAAAGACAATCGGCCAGCAGAAGTTTACAAAGAGCTGATAAAAGTATACCTTGAGCGCGTCGTTGATCACGCAGTCGGAACGCTTGTAGACAAGGTAGCTTGCTATGCCCATCATGACGTACAGTATCGTCCATGCGACCGGAAACAGCCAGTCGGGCGGGTATAGAGCAGGCTTTATATATTCCGTTTTCATGTCTCCCGCCAAAAGTNNCCGACAGTCCTCCCACCGCCAAAGGAATCACAACGGCGACTATGGCAGAAATAACAGGATGCTTTTTCATGCTAAAAATCATGTCCTTTCTTTTTTATAATTATATGTACGGCTGTGGACAAAAATACACTGCGGTGATATAATAGCGTAGAATTGATGAGAAAGGATATAAGACAATGAATGAGCAGGATAATAAGTATGAGATGTCAAAGATGAGCGGAATGCATGATGCACATAAGACGCTTTTGCATATTTGCTGCGCTCCGTGCTCGTATATGTGTATAGAAACCCTGCGTGCCGAGAATATAGACGTCACGGGCTTTTGGTATAATCCGAATATACATCCCTATACCGAGTATAAAGCAAGACGCGATACGCTTATTATGCACGCTAAAAATGTCGATATGCCTCTTGTGTGTATAGATACATACGGCCTCAGGGAGTTTGTAAGGCTTGTGTATCCGGAGCTTGACGATAGATGTGAAAAGTGCTATGATGTGCGTCTCGAAAAAGCCGCCGCATACGCTGCCGAAAACGGATTCGACAGCTTTACGACGTCACTGTTAATCAGCCCGTATCAAAAGCATGACCTGATAGCAGAGGTTGCGCAAAGAAAGGCTGAAAAGTACGGCGTGGAGTTTTTGTACCGCGATTTCAGACCGTACTTCAGAGAAGGCCAGAAAAAGGCAAGGGAAGCGGGATATTATATGCAAAAGTACTGCGGCTGCATCTTCAGCGAAGAGGAAAGATATTTAAAAAAGAAGTAACACAAATTCGGCAAAATCTCATCACTAAACAGCGCTGATTATAAGTATCGGGAACATCGTGCGCAAATATAGACTAAAAAACAGCCCTGACCACTATATGTAGTGGTCAGGGCTTGCTGGTGAAGATAATAGGACTCGAACCTATGACCNNCCGATACTTGAGCTATACCTTCATAACAAATCTATTATACTAAACAAACGCCCACTTGTCAAGACACAAATGAAAATTTACTTTTGCGTGCTCGCGGGCGTATTTGTTCATCCCAACCATGCAGCACCGTGAAACTTTACCGCATTTTTGTCGTCGAAATAAAAGAACACGCACGCATGCCACCCCTAAAAAGCCGCAGGGTCAATATATTACACAAAAAACAACATTCTTATTTGTGTATAATTTTGATTGTTAATCAATCAACAAAAATGATATAATAAAAACGTTATATCTGTCGGGCAAAAGCAAACGGGATTTGACAGCCGAAAATTTTTCTGTACATCGGTACGGCTTGGAACATTGCGCGCCTGTATTCTCAAAGCATAAACCCGACAGCGCTCTTAAAGCATGTGAAGAGCAAAATGTCATAAGGCAAGCCCTTAATTTATTGACGGACAAGGAGTAATTATATGAAGAACACTTTGAAAAAGGCTATTTCGGCGATCTCAGCGTCGCTTCTTCTCGCTCAGCCGATGGCTGCGGCGGAGTTTTACGGTACTAATCCTATAGTTCAGGATAAATATACCGCCGACCCCGCTCCTATGGTTGTCGGAGACACTTTGTATGTGTACACATCTCACGATGAGGATGAGCTGATCGACGGATTCTACACCATGTTTGAATGGTGCTGCTATTCAACCACCGATATGGTAAACTGGACGGACCACGGCGTTGTATTCTCTTTGGAGGATATAGAGTGGGCAGAGGACAGAGCATGGGCGCCGCAGGCTGTCGAGAGAAACGGCAAGTACTATCTTTACTGCCCCGTTCACAAGAAGAACGGCGGTATGGCAATAGCTGTCGGCGTGTCTGACAGCCCCACGGGTCCCTTTGTCGATATCGGCGAGCCGCTTATAGATGAGGGCGACTGGAACGACATAGACCCCACCGTGTTTATTGATGATGACGGACAGGCGTATCTGTACTTCGGTAATCCTGAGCTTAGATACGTGCTCCTCAACGAGGATATGGTATCATATGATAAAGAAGTCGGCATTGTAAAGGTTCCCATGACGCAAGAGTCGTTCGGAAAGGGCGGACACGCCACCGGAACAACCTATGCCGAAGGCCCTTGGTTCTACAAGCGCGGAGATATTTATTACATGGTCTATGCCGCGTTCGCAGAGGGAGCGGGAAGTGAGCATATAGCATACTCCACATCTTCGTCTCCGACAGGTCCTTGGGAGTATCAGGGCGTTATAATGACAGAGGAAGGCGGAACGTATACAAACCACCCCGGTATAGTCGATTTTAAGGGTCATTCATACCTGTTCTATCACACTGCACAGCTCCAGGGCGGAGGACTCTTCAACAGATCCGTCTGCGTTGCCGAGTTTGAGTATAACGACGACGGAACAATCGAC
This sequence comes from Ruminococcus sp. UBA1828, assembly GCA_002338885.1. GTDB lineage: Bacteria > Bacillota > Clostridia > Oscillospirales > Ruminococcaceae > Faeciplasma > Faeciplasma gallinarum. Next base: position 6,848 of record DDJI01000100.1, read on the forward strand.
ACTATTGCTAAGCCCGACGGCGTAAAGGCAATATCCACCTTCAATCCGTTTAATCAGGTTGGCGCAAACACTTATTGCTACATAGAAGGAATCGACAAGGTGGTTAGCGACGACGGAACCTATGAATTTACAAAGATTAACGACGGAAACTATATCAAAATGGCGGCCGTGAACTTCGGCTCAGGCGCAGATACATTTACCGCAAGCGTTAAGCCTGAGATCGGAGGCAGCATCGAGCTGAGACTCGACAGCGTGGACGGAAAGCTTGTCGGAACGCTTGAGGTGCCTGCGGCAGCCGAGGGAACAGAGGCTGAGTATACAACCCTGTCTACGGAGGTCAGCGGTGCTGACGGCGTGCACGACCTTTATATCGTGTTCACAAGCTCGTCGCCCAGAGACGCTATGAACCTTCAGTGGTGGCAGTTTGAGGGCAGCGGAGCGGCAGACCAGGAAGAGCCCGTGTCCATGACCGATTCGTCCTCGTCGGACTCTAAGCCCAACACCGCTGTCATAGTGGCGATAGCTGCTGTAGCGGCAATTGTGGTTGCAGCTATTATAACAATAGTTGTGTCAAGCAAGAAAAAGAAGAACAAAAAAGCTGAGTAATACGGCGTAAATTATAATCACCGCTCGATAAATCGGGCGGTGATTTTTATGCCTTGACGTCCCGCTTGCGTAAAATGCCTGATAATGCCTAAGAGCGCATGCGCCATCACAGACAGCGCGGACGCATGATTACACGCGGCAACGGATGTATGCATAACGGCCGCAATGAGTGTAAGGAGCGCATAATGATGCGGCGGATAACAATCAGACAATTGGACAATAGTTCAGGGGACAAAACGGAAATGGCAAAAGAACAAAGGCGGCCGCCATGCGTAGATGAGCAGGTAAACGCACGCGCCAAAAACCGCATGAACGAGAAAAGCTGCGCATAAATATTATGCACAGCTTTCGAGGGTATATATTATGTATAGAAGAGTAAGGCTGAATTGATTTTAAGCAATGACGCGGTTTCCGATTACTTGTTTGGCGATTCAAATTCCCTTAGCAATAAAACTACGTCGAGGTTGCCGTTTCTTGTGCGAATCTGGTCTAAAAACTCTCTGCGATTGCAGTTTGAAGGAAGTATGACGTTGTACCTGAGCTCATACAGTGAGCCGAAATCGGAGGTGCGCACCTCTTTGAGCACGTACTCATCGGTGTACTCGTCAAGTATGTCGTCGAATGCGCCGTCAAAGTTCAAATCTTCCGGAACGGAAATCTTTAAAAGCAGGTGGTCGTTGCCCGGGACGCCGAACTTTACGGCTGTTAAAGCAGCCATCAGCACGCAAAGCACCGCCGTCAAAAGCATCGTAGTTCCGTAGTAGCCTGTTCCGCAGCCTATTCCTATTACAAGCGAGAAGAGCAGGCTTATTATGTCTGCCGTGTCCTTCGGGTAGCTGCGTATTCTGAGCAGCGCAAGCGCCCCGCCTAAGGATATTGCGGTTGCGACATTTGAGTTGATTATAATGGTCACGCCTGCCATCAGCGGCGCAAGTATGACTATTGCGGCAGGGAAGCTCGCTATATATCCTCTTCTTTTGTGGGAGAATATATAAGTTAAACTAAGAGCAAGGCCTAAAACAAACGCAATCGCTAAGCATGTGAGTATGCCCGCGACAGTCATGTCAACGTGTCCGGCAGTCGGGAATAAAAAGTCTGTCATCTATTTTAAAACCTCCGAAAAATACTTAGCTTTGCTGCCTGTCAGCGGCAGCAGGAGGCATTGTGATCGCTGTCAAATGCCTGTCTTTTACGTGAAGATAGTCGTGACCCCTGTATCTTTTGTACTCGTTTCCGTACTTTGAAAAGCCGCTGATGTAAATCTTCTCATCCGCGAGTATGTCGGAAAACCACTTGGGTATCGCGTTTGAAATTTTAAGCTCCATCAAAACTTCATCGTCGTCTAAGAGCTTGTCCCCGTATGCGCCCTTTGATAAGTCGAGATCGTACCTTCTTGTGAGTATGTTTTGGTCAAACGTCACGCGAAAGTTCGAATCGGCACTGTCAAAAAACGCTACTCTGTCATAGCTCAAAACAAGCTTTGGCTGTACCGGGTTGCATTTAAGGTAGTACTCTATTTCATCGAGAACCTTGTTCGTTATATACTTGTTTGTGTCCGGCCTTGTGCCGTTTCTTAAAAACTCGCGCGCCTGGCTGACACTCATGCACGCCCTGCGCTTTACAACCGTTCCGCATACCTTTCTTTTTATTTCTACGTACACCGTGTCGTCGTCGCACGTCGGCACGCTGTACGCCCTCACCCTGAGTTTTTCCTTAAACTTGGGGTGGCTTATGGATCTGCGGATTACCGAGTTGCTGTCGTCGTCAAAATACAAATTGTATATCGTATAAAGATTTCCGTCCGCGCAATGTGAATCATACACCATCCCGTGCTCGGATATCTTTTTAATTACGTTTACGTACTGCTGCCGCGATATGAGCAGCTTTTTTTCGCGCCTTTTAAAGGTCAGCTTTGCCATCGCAGCGATTCCTCCCGCGCGTCAGTCTGAATTTAAAGCCGATGTGTACGCCACTTTGTCTGCATGCGCACATTTTACGTCCTATATCAGTTTAACATATATCGCGGAGAAATTACAATAGCATTTCGAACTTTTTTTGAAATTTAACATTCGGTTTTTCAGGCGGGCATTTTGCCGCGCTTTTTTGGTCTGAGTATTTTTTCAGGCATGCCGTCTCGTTCGCAACAAATTGTTCGCCCCTCACCGCGCTTTTCACGAAAAATCCACCCTTTTAAAAGGGTGGATTTAAATTCGTGTGTAACCCATGCGGCACGTTTGACATGCTCAGCATGCGTCACTCAAAGCCCTATTATTCCTCAACGGGAGCGCTTACAGGGCAAACAGATGCGCAGTTGCCGCAGCTGATGCAGGTATCGGCATCGATAACGTACTTGTCGTCGCCCTCGGTAATAGCGCTTACAGGGCAGCCCTCAGCACATGCGCCGCACTTGATGCATTCGTCAGTAATCTTATAAGCCATTTCACAGACCTCCTAATTAAACTTAAAGAGTCGCCTCTTACCTATCATCATAGCACATTATTTGAAAAATGCAAGTTTGTTTTTTGCGTCCGATGTAAAAAGGACGTAAAAGGCAAAACATGCGCCGCCAAGCGATTTTAAGTTGAAAACAAAGATTCGGTATGCTACAATATATTAGATATGCAGATTGCTCGTAAAGGAGGTCATGAGGTGCTAAAGCAGGTTCTAAGGTATGTTTTGGGATATCTTCGCAGGCTGGACAAGATTCTTTTGGCGCTGACGCTTGTTTGCTGCGGCCTGGGCGTTGTGCTTATATATTCGCTTGCCGTCAACAGCCAAACGCAAACCATAACTAACGCCACGGTTGATTCCGGCACGGTAAAAACGCAGATTGCCGCCGTATGCCTCGGCATTGCAATCGCGCTTGTCGCGGCGGCGATGAACTATCGCTGGTTTTCAAAGCTGTGGTTTATATACCTTCCCGCAACGCTCGGACTGACCCTTTTAACTTTTACGAGCCTTGGCACTTCGGGACTTGAGGGCGCTGACGACAGGGCGTGGATAGACCTCGGATTTATCACCATACAGCCCGCAGAGTTTTTAAAGCTCGCCTTTATACTTTCTTTGTCCTACCACTGCTTTAAAACCAGGGAGTTTTTCAATAACCCTCTTAACATACTCGGCGTGTGCGTTCACGGCTGTATCCCGATAGCAATTGTAATGCTTCAGGGAGACGACGGAACGGCGGCGGTGTTTTTGGTGATGTTCCTTGCCATTATATTTGCCGCGGGGATATCGTGGAAGTATATCTTGGGCGCTGCGGTGGTATCGCCGATCGCACTGTACTTTTTGTGGAATTACTACCTTCAGCCCGTCCACAAAAACAGAATACTCTCCATCATAAACCCTGAAAAGTACGCCACACCGGATCTTTTGTATCAGACAAACCACTCGCTTATAGCCATAGGTTCAGGCCAGCTCACCGGAAAAGGTCTTTTCGGCGGCGATTATTCATACGTTCCCGTATGCCATAACGATTTTATCTTTTCCTATGCCGGACAGACGCTCGGATTTATAGGATGCATGACAATAGTGGTTTTGCTCGCACTTTTGTGCCTTAGGATACTCACAAACGGCATGAGGGCGTCCGATATGCTCGGAAGATTGATATGCGTGGGAGTGTTTGCATACTTTATTGCCCACTGCGTTTTAAATATAGGCATGACCGTGGGAATCACGCCGGTAATAGGAATACCCCTGCCTTTCTTCTCGGCGGGCGGCTCTTCAATGCTCACATCCACCGTGGCAATAGGCCTTGTCATGTCGGTGTACTTCCACAATACACGGTTTGACAGCTTGTTTAAGAATAAAAAATAATTAAAGGAGACTTTTTTATGAATAGAACAACATTCTCTGAGCTTTATAAGGATACCGCCAGACAGACGGCAAGATACCGCAGACTTGCCGGCGAATTTGAGGAGCTTTTCGGGTGCAAGCCCAAAAGATACTTTTCGGCGTCGGGAAGAACTGAGGTCATAGGCAACCATACCGACCACAACCACGGCAGGGTAATGGCTGCCGCCGTGAATTTGGACATAATAGCCGCAGCAAACGCAAACGATACATCTGTTGTCACCGTCAAGTCAGAGGGCTTCGATGCCGATGTGATAGATATCTCATCACTTGAGCCGAAGCCGCAGGAGACAAATAAGTCCGCCTCACTCATCAGAGGCGTGTGCGCGGGTCTTAAAAACAGGGGATATAAAATAGGCGGATTTGACGCATACACAACCTCCGACGTCTTGAAAGGCTCTGGACTTTCGTCCTCTGCTGCGTTTGAAGTGCTTGTCGGAACAATAATAAATCACCTGTATAACGACGGAAAAATCTCGGCAGTTGAAATAGCCCAGGTTGCACAGTATGCCGAAAACGTCTACTTCGGAAAGCCTTCGGGGCTTATGGATCAAATGGCGTCGTCCGTCGGAGGCTTTATATCAATCGACTTTGAGGATACCTCTGCGCCGATGATAGAGGCAATAGATTACGACCTGTCAAAGAGCGGTTATTCTTTGTGCATAGTCGATACAAGGGGAAGCCATGCAGAGCTGACTCCGGAGTATGCAGCCATACCGGATGAAATGAAAGCGGTGGCAGGATATTTCGGCAAGGAGTATTTAAGGCAGCTTTCAAAGCAGGATGTTTTAGATAACGTAGCCGCTTTAAGAGAAAAGTTCGGCGACAGGGCGGTTTTAAGGGCGTTTCACTTCTTTGACGAGAACGAAAGAGTGATAAGACTTGCGGCAGCGCTTAAAAACGGCGACTTTGATGCGTTCTTGGAATGCATAAACGAGTCGGGCGACAGCTCATATAAGTACCTGCAAAACGTCTACGCCGGCTCGATGCCCAAAAACCAAAGCGTGTCCGTGGCGCTGTATATGTGCGATATGCTCATGCAGGGCAGCGGTGCGTCGAGAGTTCACGGCGGAGGCTTTGCGGGAACGATACAGGCGTTTGTCAAAAATGACATGCTCGACGGCTTTATAAACGGAATGGAGAGCGTGTTCGGCAGCGGCAGCTGCCATGTCTTGAACGTGAGAAAGCAGGGCGGCACAGAGGTGACAGAGGTTTCACTATGAGAATGAGAAGAAAAGCGCACCTTGAGCAAAGGCTCGACAGATGCGTGGAGTCGGGAAAGCTCATCATACTTAACTGCGAGGACAGGAATTTTGTCACCTCCCTTGAAAAGAAAGAGTATCTTGACCTTGCCGGCATATTTAAAAACGATAACCCGGCTGTTTTGGAAATAGGCGCGGGAAAGGGACAGTTTGCATGCGAGCTTGCATTGAGAAATCCCGACATAAACGTGCTTGCGGTAGAAATGACATCAAACGTGATTGTTGATGCGGCGGAAAAGGCAATGGCAAAAGACATACCCAACCTTGTGTTTTTGCGGTGCGATGCGAGGTATCTTGAAAAATTCATACCCGACGGATCGGTGACGAGGCTGTACTTAAACTTCAGCTGCCCGTATCCCAAAAAGAGATACGCCGCTCACCGCCTCACGCATAAAAACTTTCTCAGGATATATGAAAAGCTCCTCGCCCCCGGAGCGGAGATACATCAAAAGACGGATAACAGACAGTTTTTCGAGTTCTCGATAGATGAGCTGTCCGACTACGGATTTACGCTGAAAAACGTCTGCCTTGATTTGCATGCAAGCGACTTTGAGGGCAATATTGTCACAGAATATGAAAAGCGCTTTTCGGACATGGGGCAGCCGATATACAGACTTGAGGCGTACCTGAAAAGATAATTGTCACACATGTGCGGCGGTCAAACCTTGTGGTTTGGCCGCTTTTTTTGCATGTGCAGACAAGCTGCCTTTCACAGAAAACAAAGTTAAGCAAGGAATGAAGCTAATATCTCTTTTTTTC
>DDJI01000095.1 GCA_002338885.1 Ruminococcus sp. UBA1828
ACGGGTGCAACGGGCGCTACGGGTGCTACGGGTCCGACCGGACCCACCGGACCCACAGGAGCTACCGGACCTGCCGGAGCGGCGGGCAAATCGGGAATACAGGGATTTACCGGCGCTACCGGCGTCACGGGTGCAACAGGTGCAACAGGTGAAACGGGTGCTACGGGAGTCACGGGTGCAACAGGTGCAACAGGCGCTACAGGAGCTACAGGCGTCACAGGTGCTACGGGAGTCACGGGCGCTACAGGCGTCACAGGTGCAACAGGTGCAACGGGTGCTACAGGAGCTACGGGTGCGGATGGAATAGTGCCGGACGAATCCTTTGCATCCTTTGCAAACTATCAGCTTCAGCCCAGCCCCGGCACGCTCATACCCATTTTCCCCGACATAACCGACACCGAGGGCAACATATCCATGCCGGATCTGACGCACATCAATCTTCAATCCGGATACTACCTCATAAGCTACGAGGTATCCGTGGTTTTCCCCACCGCAAACTACATGCAGGTGACGCCGTCCTACAACGGCACAGCGCATCTTGAAACCGGACTGTACTTTGCAACCCGCGCGGACGGCTCAAGCGCATGCGGTTCGGCGTTCTTTATCCTTTACGCCCCCTCCCCCACTCAGCTTTCCTTCACATACTCCGGCTCGGCTGCCGGCAGGGACGGTCAGATAACCCTCACCATTCTTAAACTCAGGCGAAGCTGAACATGCCCGACAAAAAACGCTCTGCCTTTACCGGCAGGGCGTCTTTACATCCATTTATTCTTTTTCGGGAGAATCTGCAGCATACTCTTTTTCCTGATGATAGCTGCACACGCCGGACAGCGCACATTTTGAGCAAAGCGGCGATCTTGCGCTGCACACATCCCTGCCGAAGTTTACAAGCCTGTGGCAGAAGTCGTTTGATTTGTCCGGCTCAAGCATTGCCCTAAGCTCGTCCTCCGTCTTTTTGGGGTCGTCGGTGTCGGTCAGGCCGAGTCTGCGGCATATGCGTATGCAGTGTGTGTCGGTGACGACTGCCGGCTTATGGTACACATCTCCGACGATGAGGTTTGCGGTTTTTCTCCCCACGCCGGGCAGCTTTACAAGCTCTTCTACGGTGTCGGGAACCGTCCCACCATACTTTTCAATAAGCATTGCGCACAGCTCTTTTATGCTCTTTGCCTTTGTGCGGTAAAGCCCGCAGGGAAAAATCAGCTCCTCAAGCTCCGCAAGGTCGCAGTTTGCAAAATCCTCAAGGGATTTATATCTTTTAAACAGGGTGTCGGTGACTATGTTCACCCTCGCGTCCGTGCACTGCGTGGAAAGCCTTGTCGCAATCAGCAGCTCATACGGCTTTTCATATTTCAGTGAGCACTGCGCCTGCGGATACATCTTCTCAAGCTCGCTTACGGCATACGCCGCTTTTTCATTTGGTGTCACGCTGCCACATCCTTTTTTAACGTCATTCTTATCATTTTAGCACATCGCGCGCTCCGAATCAATCCGCAGGGTGTTATTTTACCGCATATTAACTCGCTCTTTTGGACCATTTCTATTGCTTTTGTACAAAAAGTATGTTATACTTCTATATACGTGTTGGTATGCATTAAACGCATAACCCCGACCGGACTGCTTACCCGGCGGGCGCCAACTTCGCAAAACAATAAGGAGGTTTACAAATGGGCAATAAAATAACAGCCATTCCCTTTAAGACGACCCCGGAGCAGCATGCGGAGCTCATGCAGTTCATCGAGGAAAACAAGCATGAAAGGGGCTGCTTAATGCCTATCATGCAGAAGGCTCAGGGAATTTACGGCTATNNCGATAGAGGTGCAGTCGCTTATTGCCAGGGAGCTTGACATCCCGATGGAAAAGGTATACGGCGTAGCGACCTTCTACGCTCAGTTCACGCTTGTTCCCAAGGGCGAGTACAACATCTCGGTGTGCTTAGGCACTGCGTGCTACGTAAAGGGTTCGGGAGACATATTCAACAAGCTCTCTGAGAAGCTGGGCATAGGCGGAGACGAGTGCACGCCTGACGGAAGATTTTCTCTCACCGCCTGCCGCTGCATAGGCGCATGCGGACTTGCTCCCGTTCTGACGGTCAACGACGACGTATACGGACGTTTGACTGTAGACGACATAGACGGAATACTTGCAAAGTACGGCATATAACCCCTGTACATAACGAGGAGGATGCGCGCCCATGAAGATTGACAGGATTAAGGAGCTGCTTGACGCCAGGGTCATATGCGGCGAGGAGCTGCTCGACTCTTGTGTTTATTCCGCCTGCGGAAGCGACATGATGAGCGACGTTTTGGCGTATGTAAAGGATCAGGCCGTGCTTTTGACGGGGCTTGTAAACTCACAGGTCATAAGGACCGCCGAAATGATGGACATGAGGTGTATAGTTTTCGTTCGCTCGAAGATGCCGAACGAAGAGATGATAGAGCTTGCTAAGGACAGCGGACTTGTTTTGCTGGCGACGGCAAAGCGTATGTATGAAGCCTGCGGCATACTTTACACCAACGGTCTTAGGGCGGACGACAGCAAATGAGCGACGCTCTGACGTTTCATTTTGATGTTGACGGCTCGGATTTCACCTCTGCCGGTCAGGCTTCGGTTCAGGTGAAGAAAAATCTGAGGCAGTTAGGCATAAGTCCGGACATAATCAGAAGAGTATCCATCGCCATGTATGAAGGCGAGATAAACATGGTCATCCACGCCGGCGGCGGAGTAGCCGACGTGTCGGTGACAGAGGACGCGGTTTCAATCGTTCTTACGGATCACGGCCCCGGAATAAAGGATATTTCCCTTGCGATGCAGGAGGGCTACTCAACAGCCCCTGACAACATCCGCTCGCTTGGATTCGGCGCCGGAATGGGACTGCCGAACATGAAGCGCTACACCGACAACATGGTCATAGAATCTGAAGTCGGAGTCGGAACCACAGTAAGAATGACGGTAAACCTTTAAGGGTGGTATTATGAACAAGTACGAACATTCTGTTTGCCTTGACCCGCAAAAGTGCACCGGCTGCACCACCTGCTTAAAGCACTGCCCCACGGAAGCCATACGCATAAAAAACAACCGTGCGGAGATAAACCAGGAGCGGTGCATAGACTGCGGCGAGTGCATACGCGTGTGCCCGCAGAAGGCAAAGAAGGCGGTTTGCTCAAAGCTTGACGCCATGGACAAATTCAAGTGGAAGATCGCACTTCCCGCGCCCACGCTTTACGGGCAGTTTGACAACCTTGACGACGTGGACTGCGTGCTTGACGGTCTTTTGAAGATAGGCTTTGACGATGTGTTTGAGGTGTCTGCGGCAGCAGAGCTTGTTTCCGCCTACACAAGGCGGTACCTTAAAACCCAGGGCGTAAAAAAGCCGGTGATAAGCTCGGCATGCCCTGTAATACTCAGGCTTATAGGCCTCAGGTTCCCCTCTTTTAGCGACAACATTTTGCACATTCTTCCCCCGATGGAGATAGCGGCAAAGCTTGCAAGGGAGCGTGCAAAGAAAAATCATCCCGAGCTTAAAGACGACGAAATAGGCGTTTGCTTTATATCCCCCTGCCCCGCCAAGGCGAGCTACGTCAAAAACGGGTTTGCGGGATACGAAAGCGCCGTGGACGTCGTGGTGTCGATAAGCGACATATACTTTATGCTCATAAGCAAGATGACCCGTGAGCCGTCCGAAAACCCCATATGCCAGTCGGGAATGATAGGCATAGGATGGGCATCGACCGGCGGAGAGGCTACCGCGCTTTTAAACGACAGCTATCTTGCGGCGGACGGAATAGACAACGTCATAAAGGTTTTGGATCAGATAGAAAACGGCAACATTCCATCCCTTGAGTTTATAGAGCTGAACGCATGCACGGGCGGCTGCGTGGGCGGCGTGCTCACGATACAAAACCCGTTCATAGCAAAGGCGAGGCTGCAAAGGATAAGGCGGTACCTTCCCGTTTCGAGAAACCAGCTTTCAAAGAGCGAGCAAAGCTACATACCCGACTACTATCTGTTTGACGAGCTGCCCGAGTACCGCCCGATATCGAGGCTTTCGGACAACATAGCGAAGTCACTGAGGATGATGTCGGACATACAAAGCCTGCGCGAAACGCTTCCCGGCATAGACTGCGGCTCCTGCGGAGCGCCGACCTGCCGTGCGTTTGCGGAGGACGTTGTAAGAGGAAACGCCGACATATCAAGCTGTGTTCTCCTGCGAAACAAGGAGCTTGAGAACATGCTGATGCAGAGCGGAGGCAGCTGCGACGGGTGCGAGGGATGCACAGACAGCAGCAAGGAGGGTGAGCACGAATGACGGTGAATGAACTTTCCGCGCAGGCGGAATTTAAAGCTTTGACCATGCCTGACGGCGAAAGAGAGATAACCGGCGTGTACATAGGCGACCTTTTGAGCTGGGTAATGGGACGGGCAAAAGCCGACTGCGCATGGATAACCATCATGTCCAACATAAATATAGTCGCGGTGGCGTCTTTGGCGGACACGGCATGCATAATACTTGCGGAAAGCGTGGAGCTGCCGGAGGACGTAGTTGCAACGGCGACACAAAAGAACGTAAACATACTTTCGAGCGAGCTTGGCGCATATGAAATTGCGTGTAAGCTGAACGAGCTGATATGAACAAATACTACTACGACCTTCACATTCACTCCTGCCTGTCGCCCTGCGGGGACAACGACTCGACGCCTGCAAACATAGCGGGCATGGGAGTGATAAACGGGCTGAACATAATGGCGCTCACAGACCACAATACAACCAAAAACTGCCCCGCGTTTTACGAGGCGGCAAAGGCTCACGGCATAATCCCCGTTGCGGGGATGGAGCTTACGACGGCGGAGGACATACATATTGTGTGCCTGTTTGAGGAGCTTGAGGGCGCGATGGCGTTTGATGAGTGCGTTGACAAAAAGCGCGTGCCGATAAAAAACCGCGAGGACATTTTCGGCGAGCAGCTTATATGCAACGCCCGCGACGAGGTTATCGGTCATGAGGATAACCTCCTTTTGAATGCCACCGAAATCCCGATAGACGATGTGCCGGATATGTGTGAAGCCTACGGCGGCATATGCTACCCCGCGCACATAGACAGGGAGGCGAACGGCATACTTGCGGTCTTGGGGTTCTTCCCCGAAACGCCCCGCTTTAGCTGCATAGAGCTGCACGACGCCGACAAGGCCGAAGAGCTTATAAAGGCGCACCGCCTTGAGCAGATGAAGGTCATAGTCAGCTCCGACGCCCACTACCTGTGGGACATCAAGGAGAAAAAAGAGTACTTTGAGCTTGACGACGAGCCGTACTCAAGCGCGCTTGTGAGAAAGAAAATGTTTGAATATCTTAGGCAGGGGTAGAATATGAAAGAGCTTTCACTTAACATTTTGGACATTGCGGAAAACTCGGTCAAGGCGGGCGCATCGCTGACGAAGATATTTGTAGTGGAAGAGGGAGACACGCTCACCCTTGAAATCTCGGACAACGGCAGCGGGATGAGTGAGCAGACCCTAAAGACCGTGACAGACCCGTTTTACACCACCCGAACCACCAGAAAAGTCGGCATGGGCTTGCCGCTTTTGAAGATGGAGGCGGAGATGACGGGCGGCACAATGTACATAAGATCAAAATGGATAAACGACTTTCCCAATGACCACGGAACAGTCGTAACCGCAAAATTTAAAAAGACGCACATAGATTTTATCCCTTTAGGAGACGTCATAGAAAGCGTAGTCACCTTAATACAGGGGCATCCGGACAGGGATTTTACCTTTATGCACATATTAGAAACGACTGTGTTGTGCCAGATACAGACACAGGCTCTGCGTGATATTCTCGACGACATCCCGCTCAACAGCTACGAAATAATAAGCTGGATACGCCACTACATGCATGAGCAATACGACGAACACAGTAAAAAAAACAATTAAGTTATTATTAAAAAGAAAGGAACAACAGCGATGAAGTCATTGGCGGAATTACAGGCTATCAAGGACAAAATGAAGGACAAAGTCATCCTAAGAGAAGGCACCGGAGATGTCAGGGTAGTCGTGGGAATGGCGACCTGCGGAATAGCAGCCGGCGCCCGTCCCGTGCTCAACACATTTGTTGAGGAGGTAAACAAAGCAGATCTTAACGAGAAGGTGTCCGTGTCCCAGACGGGATGCATAGGCATTTGCCAGTTCGAGCCTGTCGTAGAGGTATTTGAAGCGGGAAAGGACAAAGTCACCTACGTAAAGATGACTCCCGAGAAGGCAAAGCGCGTAGTTGAGGAGCATTTAAAGGGCGGCAAGGTCATCTCCGAATACACCATTGCAGCTAACAACGAATAAGCAAGGAAAGGAAAACACAGTTATGATTCGTGCACATGTACTTATTTGCGGCGGCACAGGTTGTACCTCCTCCGGCAGCAAAGCGATTCAGACGGCTTTTGCCGACAGCATAGCCAAAAACGGGCTTGAGGATGAAATCAAGCTCGTGCAGACCGGATGCTTCGGCCTTTGCGCATTAGGACCGGTAGTTATTGTATACCCCGACGGAACCTTCTACAGCCGCGTTCAGCCTGAGGACGTAGACGAGATAGTGACAGAGCACCTGCTCAAGGGCCGTGTGGTCACAAGGCTTGCCTACACAGACACCGGAAAGGACGTCGCGCAGGATGTTGTGGGAAACGTATCCCTCGGCGACACAGCGTTTTACAAGTCACAGCACCGCGTTGTTTTGAGAAACTGCGGCGTTATTGACCCCGAAAACATAGATGAATACATAGCCATGGACGGCTACGCGGCTTTGGGAAAGGTTTTGACCGAAATGACCCCCGAGGACGTAATCAAGTGCGTAACCGACTCAGGTCTTAGAGGCAGAGGCGGAGGAGGATTCCCCACGGGAAGAAAGTGGTCCTTGTGTGCACCCAACAAAGCTCCCCAGAAGTACGTCGTATGCAACGCCGACGAGGGCGACCCCGGAGCGTTCATGGACAGATCCGTTCTTGAGGGCGACCCGCACAGCGTCATAGAGGCCATGGCCATAGCCGGCTACGCAATAGGCGCTACACAGGGCTACGTATACGTAAGAGCAGAGTACCCCATCGCGGTAAAGAGACTTCAGATGGCCATAAATCAGGCGAGAGAGTACGGACTTTTGGGCAAGGACATATTCGGAACCGGATTTGACTTTGACCTTCACATACGCCTTGGCGCCGGCGCGTTCGTATGCGGCGAGGAAACCGCGCTCATGACCTCAATAGAGGGCAACAGAGGTGAGCCGAGACATGGCCTCCCTTATCCCGCGGTAAAGGGACTTTACGAGTCTCCGACGGTTGAAAACAACGTTGAGACGTTTGCAAACATCCCGCAGATAATCTTAAAGGGCGCGGACTGGTTTGCATCCATGGGAACCGAAAAGTCAAAGGGCACAAAGGTATTTGCGCTCGGCGGAAAGATAAAGCACACCGGACTTGTAGAGATACCGATGGGCACCACTTTAAGAGAGATAATAGAGGACATAGGCGGCGGAATACCGAACGGCAAGAAGTTCAAGGCAGCCCAGACCGGAGGTCCCTCCGGCGGATGCATACCCGCAAGCCTTATCGACACGCCTGTTGACTACGACAACCTCACGGCTATAGGCTGCATGATGGGCTCGGGCGGTATGATAGTAATGGACGAGGACAACTGCATGGTTGACATGGCTAAGTTCTTCCTTGAGTTCACGGTTGACGAGTCCTGCGGAAAGTGCACGCCCTGCCGTGTCGGAACAAAGAGACTTCTTGAGATGCTCGACAAGATAACAAGGGGCAACGGCACGCTTGAGGATTTGGACAAGCTCGAGCAGCTTTGCTACTACATCAAGGAAAACTCGCTGTGCGGCTTGGGACAGACTGCGCCCAACCCCGTTCTTGCTACGCTGAGATTCTTCAGGGACGAGTATGTCGCCCACGTTGTGGACAAGAAGTGCCCTGCGGGCGTGTGCAAGCACCTTGTCAAGTATGAAATCGACAAGGAAAAGTGCATAGGCTGCGGCATGTGCGCAAGACAGTGTCCGGCGTCTGCGATATCAAAGACAAACTACGTCGCTCCCGGCAAGAAGCTCCCCGCTCACGAGATAGATTCCGAGAAGTGCGTAAAGTGCGGCGCATGCATGAGCGTGTGCAAGTTCAACGCTATTTCCAAGAAGTAATATAGGAGGATAAGGATCAATGGATACATTAAGCATAAAGGTAAACGGCATGCCGATTGAAGCTCCGAAGGGTGCTACCGTCCTCGAAGCCTCAAGGCTGGCAGGCGTTGAAATTCCGACCCTCTGCTTCTTAAAGGAGATAAACGAAATCGGCGCATGCCGCATATGCGTTTCGGAAGTTGCGGAGATGAGAGGACCCGCCTTAGGTCCTAAGAGACTGGTTGCGTCCTGCGTTTACCCGATCTCTAACGGCATGGAGATATACACAAATTCGCCCAAGGTCACCGCTGCAAGGCGTCAGACGCTTGAGCTGATACTTTCAACCCACGACCGCAAGTGCCTTTCCTGCGTGAGAAGCGGAAACTGCGAGCTTCAAAAGCTCTGCCGCGACTACAAGGTTGAAAACGAGGGCAGATTCGACGGCGAGCGCGTAAAGTACGAGATAGACGCCAGCGCTTCGCACATGATAAGAGACAACAACAAGTGCATACTCTGCCGCAGATGCGTTGCAGTGTGTGAAAAGACACAGGGCATAGGCGTCATAGGTCCCAACGAAAGAGGATTCTCAAGCCACATCGGTTCGCCCTTCGACTTGGGTCTCGGAGATACGTCATGCGTCTCCTGCGGACAGTGCATAGCTGTTTGCCCGACCGGTGCTCTTGCGGAAAAGGACTTCACTCAGGAAGTGTTTGCTGCGCTTGCCGACCCCTCAAAGCACGTAATAGTTCAGACCGCACCTGCGGTAAGAGCCGCTTTGGGCGAGATGTTCGGCATGCCGATAGGAACAGACTCCGAGGGCAAGATGGTTGCGGCGCTTCGCAGACTCGGCTTTGACCAGGTGTATGACACCAACTTCAGTGCGGACCTCACGATTATGGAGGAGGCAAACGAGCTTATCGAGAGAATCCAAAACGGCGGCAAGCTCCCCATGATCACCTCCTGCTCACCCGGATGGGTCAAGTACTGCGAGCACTACTTCCCCGGACTTGTGGACAACCTTTCAAGCTGCAAGTCTCCCCAGCAGATGTTCGGCGCTATCGCAAAGAGCTACTATGCCGAGAAGAACGGCATAGACCCTGCGGACATCGTAGTTGTATCGGTAATGCCCTGCACCGCGAAGAAGTTTGAGATACATCGTCCCGACGAGGACGCAAACGGCGTTCCGGACGTGGACATATCCATCACCACACGCGAGCTTGGCAGGATGATAGAGCGCGCGGGAATACAGTTTAACATGCTCCCCGACGAGAAGTTTGACGAGCCTTTGGGAATATACACCGGTGCAGGCGTCATATTCGGCGCAACCGGCGGAGTTATGGAGGCGGCTCTCAGAACCGCTGTCGAGACCCTTACCGGCGAAGAGCTTCCCGACGTCGATTTCGTCGATGTAAGAGGCACCGCGGGAATAAAGGAAAAGAGCTATAGCGTTGCCGGCATGAATATAAAGGTGGCGGTTGCATCAGGACTTGCAAACGCCAAGAAGCTGCTCAAGAGCATAGAGAGCGGAGAGGCTGACTATCAGTTCGTAGAGATTATGGCATGCCCCGGCGGCTGCGTAAACGGCGGCGGACAGCCCCAGCAGCCCGGATACATAAGAAACACGGTTGATATAAGAGCTAAGCGCGCAGCCGTGCTTTACGACATCGACCGCAACGCTCCGATAAGAAAGTCTCATGAGAACCCCGCAATCAAGGCGTTGTATGCGGAGTACCTCGGCAAGCCCGGCTCTGAGAAGGCTCATCACCTGCTGCACACAACATACGTTAAGCGCGGCATAGTTGACGACCCGAGAAAGAAGTAAACTCAGGCTTCATCTCATATAAAGCACTTAATCCCCCTGCATCCATTCGGATGCAGGGGGATTTTTTGCGAAAAAAATCCCCGAAGCAGGTTTAGTCCTGCCTCGGGGCTGATTGGCGCGGTTTATTTGGTGGAGCCGTCCGACACACGGCTGAGTCCTACAGCTCCGGCTCAAGTGTCACGGTGTTGTCTGCAAAGCCGTTCAGGAGCTTCAGACCTCTTCCTCTGAGGTCGTATGTAAGCTCCAAGGAAGCCGAGGCTATTTCCACGCCGGTCAGAAGAAAAGCGTCAAGGGTTACGCTATTGCCGCTCGCGTCCCAGCTCATTATCATGCTCCCGCCTTCATAGCTCACCGAAGGGGGACTGCCATACCCTCCGGGAACGGAGCAGGCTGCGTATTCCGACACCGGCTCGCCGGGGATAGTAAGTCTCGCGCGGATGTTTCTTATATCATAGCTTCCGCTCTCCTGCCCGCTTATGACAACGCTGAGGTGATAAACCCCGTCGGCAAGTGGCTTGAGCATATAGGACACGCCAAGCTCGGTGTCTGCGCCGCTTTTCATGTGGTTCACGACCTCATACACATCAGGCGATATTTTCTCAGGCTCGACAGACTCAAGCGCATCCACGTTTAAAGCTGCCACAGCAACCGCAATGACTATCACCACGACTATTATTATCTTTGCTGTTTTTTTGCCTTTCATAGCCATAATGCGCCCTTCCTTCGGTTATTTCTCTTTGGTTATTGCAACATAACGTCATGTTCTATTTTTAGATTAACATATCAGCTGCAAAGTGTCAACATTTTCTCGTAAAATATTTAAACAGCGGCAACTTTCCGTCACCGCTGTCTATACTGTCACTTTATTCTGCGCTGTTTGCGCTTATGCTGTCACGCTTATGCGCTTTCCGTCACACCGGCTCGTCGCTTACCGCTATCATGTCGAGGTCGGGAGCGTAGCCGCTGTTGCGGGTGAGCTTGATGGTGTTCTCACCGGCGTTTAGGCTGATGGTTATGCTCGCAGTGTCGGGCATGTCAAAGCCCGCTCCGCTGAGTCCTGTCATCTCATATCTGTCGGTGTCGTTTACAACGATGTTTATTCCTCTTTCCTCACCTGTGCAGTAGTAAACCAAAAGCTCGTACTCGCCCGCTTCGTCTACCGTCACGGTGTGGGTTACGGAGTTGAAGGAGCCGTTTCCTACGTATCCTACCTTCTTGCCGCCGGAGCACATCATGCCGTCAGATACGCTTGCCGCGCCGGAGAGCGTTCCGTCCTCGCACTCGTAATATGTGTAGCCCTCAAGCTTTGCGTTGGGCGCTTCCTCCACCGAGGTGTCATAGTCGCCCTGAGTTATGAGCACCGCCGCGCCGCCGATGTCAGGCATATCAAGTGTCAGCTCGTCGGCATTCGTCACGGTCTGCTCCATAAGAGCAAGCTCGCGGTTCTCATCATCATAGTAAATATACGCCGTAAACTCGCCGTCGGGCAGGAAATCAAGCGAAACCGTCTCGGTGCGCGCCTCTAAGGTCATCGCTCCGATATAGTAATCCTCGCCGCTGCGGCGCATGTATGTCACATAGTCTCCGGGGTATCCGTCTATCATCACGGACTCGTCCCACGCCGTGGGCATTCTCGAAATGAGCGGCAGTCCTAAGAAGTATGGGAACGCATACGCGGAGCTTGCAAAGTGCTGAAGTGCAGACTCGTAAACTATCGACTTGGTTATGCTGAATCCTGCGCTCTCGCCTGTCTTGGTTATCGCTATGCAGCTGGGGGTGTAGTCCATGGATCCCACTATGTTTCTCGTGAAGGGATACATCAGGCAGTTTTCAGGCGTGGGAGAAGTTGACCACTTTCTGAACTCCTCGCCGAGTACCGCCTCGCTCGACATTATGTTGGGATAGGTTCTCGTCTCGCCGCAGGGGTTGATACAGCCGTGATAGTAAATCATAAGCTCGTATTTCGCACCTATCTCGGCACAGTTTTTCATGACCTCCAAAACGTCTATGTCGTCGCTCTCAAAGTAGTCGGTCTTTACTCCTACTACTCCCCATTCGTGCCACTGAGAAAACAGCTCCTCTATCTCCTCCGGCGTCTTTAAATGCAGATAGTTGACCCAAAGTATAATTCCTACGCCTTTATCCGCTGCGTAATCGCAAAGCTCGGCGATTCTGTCCTCAAACGCGGGCCATCCGGCATCGAGGCAGCAGTACTCCCATCCGTTTTCGGCGGAAAAATCTACGTGGTCAACCTGAACATCGTAGTTTGCCTGGTCTCCGCCCGACCACCACGACCACGAAACCTTGCCGGGCTGTATCCAATCGGTGGACTCAAACAGCTCCTCGTCCATAGGCGGGCAAAGCGAGTCTATAACGTCGGATGCGGCAAGCTCTGTCACGTTGTCGGCGATTATCGCAACTCTCCAGGGCGTTGTGAATCCGTTTGAGGTTCTCACCTCGGTGATTCTTATGTGTCCGGGGCTTGCAAGGTCGTCGGTGACCTCGTTTGCGGGGTCTCTGTCAAAGCCGAACTGCCACTTGAGCGCAGCGCTTCCCGAAGAGGTGTCCAAAACGCTCTTTACGTAGTTTATTTCGTTTGCATACACGTCAGACTCGGAAAAGAGCATCCACTTGTCGCCGGTGTATGCGGTTACGGGGGTGTTAAAGGTTCCCGAGTGGTTTACAAGCTCGTCATAAGTGCGCTCGATGTAGTCAAACTCATATGTCGCGCTGTAGCCTCCGGCAAAGGTGGTAGTTCCCTCGGGGAGATTTATCTCTGAAACCTCGCTCATCACGAACACCGACTCCTTGCCGTCGCCGCTGTTTACGTCGGCATATCTGTATGCAAAGCCGTCATCGTATACTCTCACAAGAAGGGTTAAGCTTGCGTCGCCCTTTGTCAGGTATACCTGTCTTTCCATGCAGTGGTCGCGGCAGCTCACGTCCTCAAGGGATATGGTGAGCGCTGTCTCGTACTCGTCGTCAATCTCATCCGCACGGTCGTACGATGTGATAGTGTCGATTCCCGTCGAAAAGTCGCAGCTTGTGAGCGTGATTCCGAGTCTTGAAGGCTCGATTACCTCCTCGCCGTCCGACTCAACCGTGTAAAACAGTCCGCCGCTCTCGTTCTGCCAAAAACGCGCGACTATGTTTCCGTCAGGGCTTGAAGTTTCAAGCTCCTCAAGCTCGTAAAGCTTGACGTCGCCGTATTTGTTCTTGCTCGACGACGCACGGGCGACCGTTATCTCGACTTTCGGCTCCTGCGGCTCATTTGGCTCTTCCTCCTCGGTGTCGCCGCATCCCGCCAGAACTCCCGCGCCCATTACAAGCGCCAGCGCAAAGGCGGTAATTCGTTTAAAAAGCTTCATAGCTATCCTCCTTGTGATTATTAGATAAATTATAACATGAATTTAATGCTTTATCAACGCAAACTGAGTTTTGCTTCAAAACTCATCAGCATATGTATATGATTATATCAGAATGTTTCATTGACCCGGCTAACTTCGGCTCATATTTTCGCATGCGTACCCTAAAGTTATAACCGAATGGATGACGCTTTTGTCCTCGCTCGACACCACAACCTGCCAATCTCCCCTGTCGGTCTGCGCGCAGCTCAAGGCAAGCGTTTCCCCGAGGCGGGATTCAACCGAGTAGTTGATGCGTATCTCGTCAAACAACCTGCGCTCGTATGCGTCCTGCGGCAGAGCCTCATACGCTAAATCGAGATAATAAAGGTTGTGCATGTGCCCGAAAATGTCTATGTCGCGGCGAAGCACCCTGTAGCTCGACTGCGGCTTGAAGTCCTGCGGCGCGCGCAGCCTTGAAAGCTCCCCGTCAAGCGCCTTTCTCTGCGGCTCGGAGGCGTACTTTCTGACCATTTCCTCGTCCGCCTTTACTATCGTGTGCTTTTCGGTGTTTATGAGCACCCACTTTGACATCGCCGCCGCGCACACCCTGCCCTGCGAATCCAAAAGCTCAAAGTCGCGGTAGCCGTATGCACGCTTTATCTCGCGCGACCACGTGCGCACGGTAAGCTCCTGTCCGTATGACGGCCTGTGATACACCCTTACGTACCAGTCGAGCAAAAGCCAGCTTAAATGAGTCAGCGGCATGGAGTTTATGCCGTACCCTAAGCTGTCGGCGTGCCTGCTCGCTATGTTCTCAAAATACTCAAGTATTGCGCGGTTTCCTAAGCTGTTCCCCTTTTCTAAGTCCTTAGCCCCGGTACGCACCTTTTCTNNTTCTTCAAATATCACTTCTCGGCGACCGCCTTTCCCTGCGCCGCAGCTTCACGCTTGCGCATGGATGCCGCCCGAGCAGCCACGCAAAACGCATGCCCGACCAAAAGCGCCGTTACGGCAAAGCTTATCGCGTTGTACAGCCCCGCGCTTAAAAACAAAGGCATGAGCGACGCCGCAGCCGCAGCGGCGGACAGCGCCGTGCAGACGTACAAAAGCCACTTTCTTTCGGACAGCGCATATATGCCCGCAAAAATCAGCGTCAGAGTGGTGAGCAGCCCCGCAATGAACGGCCCGAAGTTGCCGTATCCCGGGAGCATGAGGTCAAAATACGAATACCCCTGCAGCCGGTAGATGACGCTTCCCGTCTCGGTCTGCATGTGCCCGAACCGCAGCACCGCCCCAAGCGGCAAAAGCTCCAAAACAAACGCCGCAAGCGGCAGTATGACGGCTAAAATCCTGTGTTTGCGCCCCGTCTTAGGCGCGTTTTCTTTATTTACAGCGTCCATGTTGTCCTCCGCGTTTAACCTTTCTTGATTTGTGAAAATTATTTTTAACGATATAACAAATATAACACGAAACCCTCGGCAATGCAAACACGGACTGCGACTTTTCACAAAAAAAGCCCCTTGCACATGCATGCATGCGCAAAGGGCATATTAAAGGAGACGTTACTGTCGGGTGTTTTGGCCGTCGCTTTGATTGCTTTGCTCCGTCGGATCCTGATAGGGCGTCTGCTGATTGTTTGCTCCGTACGGGTTTGCCTGATAGCCGCCTTGCTGATAAGCCTGGCTTTGCTGATAGCCTTGGTTTGTCTGATAACCCTGATAACCGGAGTTAGCTTGGTAACCCTGGTTTGCTTGATAGCCGTTCGGGTATCCCTGATCGCCGTAGCCATCCGATATGCTTCCGTACTTAGCCTTGTCGGCGGGGCTGAGCTTGTCGAACTCCACCTTTGCAAGGAACTCAAGGTGCTTTTCCGACTTTGTGTTGCTGTCGATAAGCTCTCCGAAGCCGTAAAGAACAAGCACGGACAGCCATGCTATGAATATCCAGACAGCCGCAATAATAAGCGTGCCTATAATTGCCGATGCGATCTGAGTCCGCGACAGTACCATGCTGTATGAGATCAACATTATCAACGCCGCAAACACAATCAGTATAACCTCTGCGATGAACACACCCTTTGCCAGACCTTTTATTTTTCTGCCGATGTTCTTAAACATAAATTATCCCCTCTTTAAATTTATTAAAGCAAAACTCGCTTATAAATACATTTTATCACTTTAATACGCATAATGCAACACATGCGCAAGAATAATTTGATTTTCGGGGGATATTCGCCGTAACCGACTTTAAACCGACATAGAAATTGCATCCGGCGGCTCGCCGGCGCTGAACCCAACTATTTGTGCGGGCAGGCAGTGCGTTTCCCTACTACCTGCGGCGCGAACTTCGGGTGCAGCGTCATCGCTGCCGCGGGTGGGAAGTCCGTTTCCACACCAACTACGGCGCGAAATTGGGTGCAGCGTCACCGCTGGGAAAAATTTTCGACGCTGAACCCAACCTGCGGCGCGGATAGAAAGGACGTTTCCCTACTACCTGCGGCGCGAACTTCGGGTGCAGCGTCATCGCTGCCGTCATCGCTGAAAAAAAATTTGACGCCGAACCCACTATCTGTGCGGGCAGAGAGAATGGCTTCTCTCAAACCTGAGCGCAAACTTTGGGTCCAGCGTCACGCTGGTCTGTCCGACAGGAATTGAACCTGCGCACATACGGTCGGAGCGTATTGCTCTATCCACTGAGCTACGGACAGATGAGGGCAGAACAGCAGCCTCTTAGCCTGCTGCCCTGCCGTGTGCTTCTTCATCTTTTACTCTCTTTTTGTAACGCATGCATGCGCACGCTTACGGCACCCTTTAAGCGCCTTCGCTTTTACCTCAGCTTCGCCCCGGGCGGCACACTGCCGTCAAGGAATGTGACCTTGGCGGAACCGTCCGGCATCTCCGCACAAACAATCATGCCCTGAGACTCCTCGCCGCAAAGCTTAGCAGGCTTGAGGTTCGCAACCACAACTACCGTCTTGCCGATTAAGTCCTCCGGCTTGTACCACTTGGCTATGCCGGAAACCACCTGCCTCGTGCCCATGCCGTCGTCAAGCTTGAGCTTTAAGAGCTTTTGGGACTTCTCAAGCTTTTCGCACTCCAAAACCTTCGCCGCGCGCAGCTCAACCTTCGCAAACTCGTCAATGGCTATCTCGTCCGCAAGCGGCTTTACCTCCGCTTTCGGCTCGCCGCCTTTTTCGTTTTCTTCCTCGATTTTCGCCTTGACCGCGTCCATCTCCGCCTTCAGCTCGTCCATGATCTTCTTTGAATCTATCCTTGCAAAGAGCGGCACAGCCTCGCCAACCTTCGTTCCGGCAGCGTATCCGCCAAACGCGCAAAGCGTGTCAAGCCCGTCAAGGTCTGTGTTTATCTGCGCAAGTATCTTCTCCGACGTCTCGGGCATTATCGGCCTTATCATTATGCCTATAAACCTTATCGTCTCAATCAGCTCGTACAAGACCGTGACAAGCCGCGACTTGCCCTCTTCCGTCTTGGCAAGCGCCCACGGCTCGGTTTCGTCTATGTACTTGTTCGCACGCCTTGCAAGCGCCAAAACGTCCGCACATGCGTCCGCAAACCTAAACGCCTCAAAGTGCGCGCTCAAATTCTTTGCCGCCTCCAAAGCCTTCGCCTCAAGCTCCAAATCAAGCTCCGTCTTGTCGTGCGGCGCGTCTACGTATCCGCCGAAGTACTTGTTCACCATCGCAACGGTGCGGTTTACAAGGTTTCCTATAGTGTTTGCAAGGTCGGTGTTGTACCTCTCTATTACAGCCTCGTAGGAAATGGAACCGTCCGCCGCAAAGGGCATCTCGCTTAACATGTAGTACCTCGTGGCGTCCACGCCGAACCTCGTGACAAGGTCGTCCGCGTATATCACGTTGCCCTTCGACTTTGACATCTTGTCCGTTCCGAACAAAAGCCACGGGTGCGCAAATATCTTCTTGGGGAGCATGGCGCCCAAAGCCATCAGCTCGACTATCCAGTATATCGAATGAAATCTCAGTATGTCCTTGCCGATTATGTGGGTGCAGTTCTGCCAGTAGTATTTGTACATCTCGCTCGGGTTGTCTACGTCATAGCCCAGCCCAGATATGTAGTTGGACAGCGCGTCTATCCACACGTATATCACGTGCTTGGGGTCAAAATCAACCGGTATTCCCCACTTGAAGGAGGAACGGGTTATGCATAAGTCCTGAAGTCCCGGCTTTATGAAGTTGTTTATCATCTCTTTCTTGCGGGACTCCGGCTGAATAAAGTCGGGGTTGTCCTCCAAAAACTTCTCAAGCTGAGATTGGTACTTTGAAAGCCTGAGAAAATACGCTTCCTCCTTGGTCTTTACAACCTCCCTGCCGCAGTCGGGGCATTTGCCGTCTACAAGNNCCCTCGTACTCGCTCTTGTATATGTCTCCCTGCTTGTAAAGCTTGTCGAATATCTTTTGGACGCACCTCTCGTGGTCGGGATCGGTCGTCCTTATAAATCTTGAATAGGACACGCCGAGCATGTCGCAGGTGCGCTTTACCTCGCCGGCTATCATGTCCACGTGCTCCTTAGGGGTAATGCCTGCGGCTGTTGCCTGCTCCTCTATCTTCTGTCCGTGTTCGTCCGTTCCGGTGAGGAAGAATACATCATAGCCCTGCATTCGCTTAAACCTCGCAAGCGCGTCTGCGCAAACAACATCGTAGGTGTTGCCTATGTGCGGCTTCTTTGAAGTGTAGGCTATCGCCGTAGTTATAAGGCACGGTTTTTTGTCCATCGCTGATCTTCCCTTCATCGTTTATTTTATACTTCTGCCTTTTTACATTATATAACACGCAGATAATTTGTCAAGTATATGAGCATACATGCATATTAAAAATGCACTTGTTAGCGTATGCACACGTATGCACACGCGCCGCACGCTAAAAANNCCCGCTCAAGAATGCATCTCAAGCCGAGCCGGAGGGGCTTTATTCTTCTATCAGCCTTGTGTTTCTGAAGTACAGTGATACGCACCACACGGCGCATGCCGCAACCACAATATAAATTATCCTTGAAACTATCGCGGCAGAACCGCCGAAAAGATATGCTACAAGATCAAATTTAAATATGCCGACAAGCCCCCAGTTTATACCGCCAACTATCAGCAAAAACAAAGCTATCCTATCGAGTATCTTAATAATTATCACCCCTTAGAGATTTCTTTAACACTTTCTCGGTGCAAATATAGTTTTGCTCCGTTTTTAAGTTTTATGCATTTTATGTTCCGGACGCATTTGCGGCCTTTTTTCAGGCTTAACTTTGCATAAAGAAAAACGCGCCTTAAAAATTGTGAAGAGTCTTTATCTTTGCGTCTACAATGCGTAATTATTTCGCAGGCAAATGCTGTGCTGTTGAAAACTCTGTTTATTTGTTTAAAGTTCATCGCCTTAACTGCGGATTTTATAACGCTTTCAACATACTTTTCAACAGTTTCGTTTGAAAACTCACGCATTACGGTTTGTAATCAGGATTATTATGGCTTAAAAAACCCTTAACATGCCTCTTGCGCATGATAAAAAATTAAATACTGCGGATGCGGTGCGGATAAAGCTTTCTGCGTTTTTTTGCTCGGCATGCGCACACTCCGCTCACCGCCGAAAGCGCATGCATATTAAAAACCCCGCAAGTGCTCTTGCGGGGTTTTATTTGTATCTGCTAAAGCGCGTTACCTCTCGCCTATCCAGTCATGCGCCAAATCAAGCGCCTCGTAAAGACTGGACTTTTCCGCAGTTTTAGTTATACGCTCCATGACGGGAACTGATTCATCGGTGAGCATCCGATAGACTCTGACCTTTGTCGCAACGTCAAGGTCGCCCACCTTTTTCTTTACCGCTATAGAAAACATGACAACTTCTTTATTTCCCATACTTCCATAATACAACTCGCTGCCCTTTCTGACAAGCGGCAAACCTTTATATTCAAAAAACTTTTCAGCCATTATATTATCTCCTTTCATCATGGGTGTGCGGTCGGTTTTGCTTTTGTCTGCTACCAGATCATCTGTAATTCGTCGGAGGATGCTCCGTTTGCAAACAGCTCAAGGTTTGAGCACAAAACGTCAAGGTAGCTCTTGGGCTGGCTGAAGCTTGTGACGCCGTTGAGTTTTATTATGACTCTGTTTGAGCCGCCGTCGTAAAACTCAAGTATATCTCCGCCTCCGTCGTCCCTTCTGAAATCTATATAGCACAAAAGCTTTGCGTCCTCTGCCGGCTCGTCAAAGCACAGTGCGTCTATAGGGCACTTGAGTATGAACTGATAAAGCACTTTAAACGTCTCGGTGTCCACCGGCGAACCGTTTAACGTGGCTGACAGCTCGGAGGTGTCAACATCTCCGGTGACGTCAAAGTAGTAATCTATGTCCTCGCCGTTATGGGTCTGTATGTCCATGTAGTCGAGTCTCAGGATGTAGTTTGAGGTCATCATGCTCGAGAGTATATCTATCGGCATGAAGGTAGCCCACGGAACCTCTCCCGCGCTGAACATGTATATGACGTCAATGCCCTCAAAGTAGCCGTAGAAGTACGCCGGCTCGGTGGTCTCGTTGCCCTCTTCGTCATAGGTGTAGGATGCCACGTCGCCTATTTTGAGGGTGTAGGTGCGCAGCTCCGCGTTCATGGTCACGGTGCAGAACGGGTCGTCAAGTCCGTACTCCTCAAAGTCCTCCTCCGTCGGGAAGGGAACTACTGCCTCCGACGCGGTGAGTCCCCATATTCCGTAGATGATGTCGTTTGAGTTTACTATGTCAAGGTATGCGTAAACAGGTGAAATCATCACCTGCGAGGACGCCATTGAAACCTCGTCCGACGCATAGTTTTTGGTGTCGTCCTCAAACACTACGTCGTAGTCGAGATCCTTTCTTGTGATGGTGAGCAGGTCTATTGTGGGCGCGACGTTGTCGTTTGCAAGCGCCTCCTTGACTATGAGGCTGACATAGCTTCTTGCGGGGTTATAAAAATAGTTTGACGAGTTTGTAAGGACTATATACACGTCGTTTGAGTCGGCAAGCCTGAAATAAACGCATCTGTCGTCCGGCGCCTGTATGCCGTAGAGGATGGTGTAGCTGTCGCCGCTTTTGAGGGTGACGGTGCAGCTCGCCTCCGGATTGTCCTCCGAAAGTCCGTACTTGTCAAGGTCCGCAGCGTCCGCCTCGACAAGCGACTGAGCGGTTATGGACGTCGCGCAGTTTGCCATTGCCGAAAGGGTTGTCGTGTTTTGCTTGAGGTCGCCCAGCTCCTCGACGTAAAAGCCCTTTGAGTTTTGATAGATTGTATACTCGCCGTTTTCGTTTTTGACAAGCATGCTTTCCACGTCGTCGCGGCTGTTTGACAGCACCGTTATGGTGGTGTCTGCTGCGACCTCTTCTTCCTCCTCTTCAGCCTTGGGCTGAGTGAGCACGAGCAGCAGCGCAACCGCAGCAAGGCATACGACGAATATTCCGATAAAGATGAGATTTCTTGTGCGGGTGTTCATTTACATGTGTCTCCTTCTTATCCAAACAACCGTGCCTATCGCAAGCACTGCAACAGGAATTATAACTGCGAATGTCAGATTGAGTCCGTTTTTGACGGTATCGTTTACAAGCACTCCCGACGCCTGAATGGTCTTGGGGAGTATGCTTATTCCTTCGGTCTTGCCGCTCAGCTCGTTTATGAGGCTTAAGAAGAAGTCGCCGTTGTTGTACATTGCGGCGGACATCAGCGTGCTTTGGAGCATCATGTCAGAGCCGATGGCTATTACGTTTGTGTAGGACGAGATGTGAGTATCCTGATTTATCGCCTCGTATCTGCCGAGAACCACCGAGTTGTGAACGCCTCTGTCGGTCACGTCCGTGGGGTCCCAGTCCTCCGATGTATCGCTCATACTGCGCAGCACCGCGCCGTTTGAGGAGCTGACGAGGATTTCGCAGGTGGTGTATCCCGACTCGAGGTCAAATCTTGTGGTTATCGCCCTTGAGTTGGGGACGATGAGCGGCAGGTCGGGGTTGGCTATGTCGTCGCGGTAGTTTTCCGACACCATTGTCTGAATGGTGTAGCTCTCCACGCCGGTATAGTAGTTTGAGTTTGTCTCGTATATCACGCTGTCCTCTACGGTTATGCCGTATCTGTACAAGAGCGCATCGAGATTAGGGGTGTCTCCCTGCTCGGCAGAGGCGACGTATATGAGGTCTCTTTCGAGCTTTCCGCCGTTTGTCAGCCACTCGGTTATCTTTTGAGTGTCGGCCTCGGTGTAGTCAACCTTAGGCGCGGGGATGATGATTATGTCCACATCATCGGGAATCTGCGCCGTGGTTTGTATGTCTATTGTGGTGAGGATGTAGCCGTTGCGGTCGAGAAGGTCTGTAAGTCCGCTCACGTCAGACTCCCTCGCTCCGGGGTATGTCAGCGTCGCCACCGTGATGGGGTTTGCATCTGTCACGGCCATTATTGCGGATGTGATTGCCTGCTCGGAGTTTGAGGAAACTATCACGCCGTAATAGTCAAACATCTGGTGAGTGTACAGCGCGCCGTAGGTCTGCTCATATCCCGCCAAAGTTGCGCTGTAGTCGTCCGGAACGTTTATTATGTCGCACAGCGACACGACTTTTACCCTTTCATGGTCGGAGTCGTTGCCAAGCTCCACGATTATATCGCCGCTTGTGAGAACCTGAGAGTAGTTTGCGGTGAAGTCGGGGTTTGACAAAAGGTCTTTATAGCTCACGGTTATCTGCGAGTTGTACTGCTGATAATTCTCCAAAAGCTCCGCGCACTGCACGGTGTAATCGCTTATGTTTCTGAACTCTTCCTCGCTGGACATGACGGTTATCGACACC
Source organism: Ruminococcus sp. UBA1828 (assembly GCA_002338885.1). Lineage (GTDB taxonomy): Bacteria > Bacillota > Clostridia > Oscillospirales > Ruminococcaceae > Faeciplasma > Faeciplasma gallinarum. The sequence goes on from DDJI01000095.1 coordinate 22,151, forward strand.
GGCACGTCTATTCCGGAAATATAGTCTATTGTCTCCTCCGACACCGAGTATATGCTGTCGCCGGTGAGGTCTAAGGTTATCGGGAAGCGGTCAAAAAGCATTGTCGCAACGACGTTTACAAGCACCACCGCCGCCACAAACANNAAAACGGTTGCAAGGGAGCCGTACTTTAAGTGGCGCTTGTTTATCTTTTTGCGCGGCTTTTTTGTGTCGCCCGAGGCAAACTGTGAAAATCCTTTTATATTCATGCTCATTCTCCTTTCCGGAATGCTCAGTTCCAACGGCGCCGCTCAAGCACTCTGACCGTGAAGAACACGAACACCACCGCGACGCTTACAAAGAACAACACGTTTGAGAAATCAAATATTCCGTAGGTGAATGTATAGTATCTGTCGGCAAAGGACAGCTCCATGAGTATCTGAGAAATCCAGTCTATCGGTATTACGGCTGCGATTGCGGATATGAGGTACAAGACGCACATGCTCACAAATCCGCCGACTGCGGCTATGACCTGATTTTCGGTGAGGGAGGATATGAATATGCCGACGGCTATGAACGCCGCTCCGACGAGCACAAGTCCCACGACGTTTCCCAAGACCTCAAGCCATATTACCTCCGAGAAAAAGCTCAGCACCACGGCGTAGACAAGCGTCATCGCGACGCCCGCCACGTAAACCATGAAGGATGCCAGATACTTTCCGCACACCAAAGCCGTCAGGCTCACCGGCGCGGTCAAAAGGCACTGGTCGGTCTTGTTTTTCTTGTCCTCCGAAAGGGTTCTCATGGTGAGTATAGGTATCAAAACCAAAAGCACGAAGAACAGCAGCGAGAACATGCTCGACATGTCGGTTGTGAGGTACAAAAGTCCGTCCTGCATGTTCTGCGTCACGGAGGTTATGCTGAACAACACGCCCGACGACGCATAAAACGCGGCTAAGAATATGTATCCTATGGGGGAGCGGAAGTACGCGCTCACCTCTCTTTTAAATATGGCGGTCATTTTTTGCGCGCCTCCTTCTCATGCGTTTCAAGGTCCTGCGCCTTTTCGTTCATAAACTCGTCCACCGTCTCGCCCATTGTGAGCTTTAAGAAGATGTCCTCAAGCGTCAGCTCGCTCGAGCGAAGTCCCATGATGTACCAGTTCCTCGCCGCAAGCCTTCTGTTAAGCTCTCTTCTTATGTCTGTTCCCTCGACGGCCTCGATGTTATATTCCCACACGCCTTTTTCCCTTTGCAGATCAGCCACTACGGACACAACTCCGGGAATCGCGCTCACAACCTTTGTGACCTCTTCGCGGGGACCGTCTATTCTGACTATGAGCTTGTGGTCGGCTGTCAGGGCGTTCGAGAGGTTGTCGGCGGTGTCGTCGGCAACTATCTTACCCTGATTTATCACCACTATCCTGTCGCAAACCGCCTGAACCTCGGTCAAAATGTGCGAGGACAGGATTACGGTGTGGTTCTTGCCGAGCTTTTTTATCAGGGTGCGTATCTCTATTATCTGCTTGGGGTCAAGTCCGACCGTAGGCTCGTCAAGTATCAGAGCCTTGGGGTTTCCCACAAGCGCCTGAGCCAGTCCCACACGCTGTTTATATCCCTTTGAAAGGTTTTTGATGATTCTGTTGTAGACGTTGTCTATCTTGACAAGCTCGCAGATCTCCTTTAAGTGCGTGTTCCTGGGAAGGGTGCAGCCCTTCAGCTCATATATGAAGTACAAATACTCCTTTACCGTCATGTCCAAATACAGCGGGGGAAACTCCGGCAGGTAACCTATTTCGCGCTTCGCGCCTATCGGGTCGTCAAGTATCTCCCTGCCGTTTATATACACCTCGCCGCTCGTCGAGGACAGGTAACCGGTGAGTATGTTCATGGTGGTGGACTTTCCCGCTCCGTT
>DDJI01000033.1:0-296 GCA_002338885.1 Ruminococcus sp. UBA1828
CAACCTCTCAGTCCGGCTACTGATCGTCGACTTGGTGAGCCGTTACCTCACCAACTATCTAATCAGACGCGAGCTCATCTTTCAGCGATAAATCTTTGGCAGCAAGGTCATGCGGCCTCGCTGCGTTATGCGGTATTAACGTTCGTTTCCAAACGGTATCCCACTCTGAAAGGCAGATTGCTCACGTGTTACTCACCCGTCCGCCACTAAGTTAAATCAATGTCCATCCGAAAACTTCGATCAAAATAACTTCGTTCGACTTGCATGTGTTAGGCGTGCCGCCAGCGTTCATCCTG
>DDJI01000033.1:347-6103 GCA_002338885.1 Ruminococcus sp. UBA1828
GAGATTAAAATCATGTTAAAGAGCTTAAACTCTTTGCTCGGTATTAAACCGGCTTGTACATTTTATTGTCTTGTACTTGACTTCTTTGGAATTACTCAAAAGTAATTTCTCAAGGGTCTTTGTTTTTCTCATTGTTCAATTTTCAAGCTGCCATCTTGCTGCCCGTTTTTTGGGGTGCTTGTTTAGCATACCACATCTGTGACCGCCTTGTCAAGCCTTTTTTCAAAAAATATTTGAGCCTTGACATCTTTAAGTCCGACTCGCTTTATTTTTTGCTTTAAGCCTTTTCTTTTGCGTCCGTCTCACAGACAGCTCGCTTATCTTACCACATCCGCGGCGCTTTGTCAAGTACCTGTTCCGAAGTTTTTTAAAACTTTTTCTCGGCCGTCAGGTTGCTCTCTGACTGCGTCGTTGCGATGTCTGTCGTAAGACAGCTTGATTATTATACGGCAGAGCGGAGCGCATGTCAATAGGTTTTCAAAAATAATTTTTGATTCGGCGTTTTTGCTGTGTTTCATCCACAATATAACACTATAGCTGTGCGAATTTTCTGATTTCGCTGTGAAATACTATAAAAAACATCTATGAAAGGAAGGTAAACATGGTCACATCAAAGAGGTTTACTTTATATTATCTTGCGGCTGCGCTTGTAATATGTATATCAGCCGTGTTAATTGTGAAAGCAGTGCCGGCGGCGTCTGAAAGCGGTACGAGCGAGGTATTGTCCAAGCTCGGCTCGCAGGGCGCGGAGGTCACGGCGATACAGGAGGCTTTGCGTGACAGAGGGCTGTTCAGCGGAGAGGCTACGGGATACTACGGAACAAAGACACAGACGGCCGTCAGGAAGTTTCAGCAGCAAAACGGTTTGAGCGTTGACGGAATTGCCGGTCCGCAGACGTTAGCGGCGTTAGGGATAAGCATAGGTACGGTTCCGGAGGCGACTGAGTCAAACATAAACCTGCTTGCGCAGATTATTTCGGCGGAGGCAAGGGGTGAGCCGTACACCGGTCAGGTTGCGGTAGGGGCGGTTGTTTTGAACAGGGTTGAGCACCCGTCATTTCCCGACACGATTGCCGGAGTGATATATCAGGAGGGTGCGTTTTCCGCGATCAACGACGGGCAGTTTTGGGAGCCGATTGAGGCAAGCTGTTATGATGCGGCGAGGGATGCGTTAAACGGCTGGGACCCGTCGGGCGGGGCGATATACTATTACAATCCCGCAAAGACGACGAACAAGTTTATAACTTCCCGACCGGTCATAACGCAGATAGGCAACCATCTGTTTTGCAGTTAGCCCGCGGGTGCGCAAACTCACCCTCGGCGGTGCGGCTCTGTCCGCACTTGGGTGGGGTGAGGTGCAAATATCGCCGTGCTCTGTGAACGGTGGTGTTGCGGCGGGGTATGCGGTGAAAAGCCCGCGGGTGCGCAAACTCAACCCCGGCGGTGCGGCTCTGTCCGCACTTGGTCGGGGGTGGGGTGCAAAGCCCACGGGCTGTGTCCCCTCCTGCATAATGTACGGCAGTGCGGCGGCGGGCGGCATGGCGGGAGCGAAACCATTCAACCACCATTATAAATAAAGGCAAGGGCGGAGGCTTTCACGATTGACAACAACACGTTGTGGTAGTATAATGCTAATGATACTATTTATATTATATAAAGGGGTGCGCGTCATGGATAAGATAGCAAGTTTTCAGGTTGACCACAGGAAGTTCGGCGTGGGGATGTACATATCGAGGATAGACGGCGACATTGTGACATACGACCTGCGCATGGTGAAGCCGAACGGCGGCAGGNNACATTTCAAGTCCGTCTTTGCACACGATAGAGCATCTTTTTGCGACCTACGCGCGAAACTCCTTTATGCGTGAGCGCGTGATTTACGTTGGGCCGATGGGGTGCAGAACCGGATTTTATCTTTTGCTGCGCGGCATGAACCATGAGGCGGCGGTACTTTTAGTAAAGGACGCGTTCAAGTTCATAAGCGAGTACGAGGGTGAAATCCCGGGTGCGACAGAAGCGGAGTGCGGAAACTATCTTGAGCACGACCTTGCCGCGGCAAAGGAGGACGTGAAGGCGCTTTTAAGTGCGCTTGACGGATACACACCAAAGCATCTGGTCTATCCGCAGTGACTTTTTGTCCCGCAGTGACTTTTCTGTCTGCGTAATTTTGACGGTGAAGTTTAGGCTCTGCTTGCGGAGTGGCTTTAATTTTGTTCGGGACGATTTCCCGACGGGTTTTAGCTCTCTTGCGGCAGGGCCTGAGTTTTGTTTGAAAGCGGGAGCATGCCCTGCTTGCATGATTTTGCGGTGAGGGCACAGCGTGGGCTGTGTTTTGCTCGCCGCAATTTGCACATCGGCTTTCGGCGGCATAAGGCGGGTGTATCNNAGATGCGCCGGACAGCGGCGAATTCGGTGCGGCAATTCGCGGCATGCGCACCCGAAAGAAGCGTCCGAACAGGGCATGCGCACCCGAACGAAGCATGCGTGTCCGAGTAAACAGTGCGGGCGCAAAGAAACGCACTTTCGCGCCTGATCGGACGTAATGCGGCGCCGTGCGGCATGTGCGGCGGATTTATATAATGTGGGCGGTGCGGGCGTAAAAAACGTGAATGGTGCGGCGGGAATGCGCCGTGGCTAAAAAGAAAAAGCGGAAGGCGGCGGCGCGAATAGCAACAAGCTGCAAAGGGCGCGGCACATCGGGGCGGACAGACGGTTACAAATCGTATAAAAATTTTTGGGGCAATCCTTGCAAAGCTGGACGATATTCGACACAATTTTGCAGGAATCGCCCCGATTTATTTTTCGGTTTTTGTGCACATGTAACAAAATAATTATTAAATCCGGCCTGTGGTAAAAATTAAAGGTTGATTTTTTATTTTTCTCTGCTATAATAAAGTCGTTCTTTGTAACTAATTTGTAACTATTGATTTCAGATTTGTAACTATCGATTGTAATAATAGATGACGAGATATTTCAGGAAGGGAGCCGCCTAATGTCAAGCATATTTGCGCACATACTTGCCGGATTGTCTGCCATATTCAGATTTCTGCAATTCACGGGCAGGACAGCCGCCGAGGTCGGATACTCTGTTATAAGCGCGGTGTTCGGCTTTGTTTTCAAGCTTGTGCAAAGAGCGTTCGGATACGTTTGGGAGCTGTTGGTTCGCAAGTTCAAGCAGCCGCTTTACGATCTTTGGTGCTTTATCATCACGCCGATAGCGCATGCTTACGGCGCGCTTGCAAACGTTCGCATACAGTTTAAGAAATCGCGTGCCCAGGGCAAAAAGCAGGTTTTAAAGACCGCAGCATCCACAGCGGGACGCTTCGGTTCGGGACTTTGGCACGGTTTAAAGAGAGTATTTAACTATGCGGCTCCGGTCGCATGCATATGCTTTTTGTTTGCACTCATAAGCTATGCAAGCTCCGTGCAGTACACAATATCCGTTGAGTACAACGGCAACAACTTAGGAGTGATAAACAGCGAGGCCGACTACAACCAGGCTCAGGCTCTCATGCAGGACAAAATAACCTACACCGAGGACGACGATGCGCTGATAGAGACCCCGACGTTTTCCGTCAGACCCATGAGCAACGAGGACGTCATTGTTGACACAAACAGCCTTTCCGAGCTGATGATGAGCCAGGTGGGCGTTGTAGACGCTTACGGACTGTATATCAACGGCACGGCTTACGGAATATACGACGAGGCGGAGATCGCAAAGGTTCGCGAGGCGCTTGATTCAAGGCTTGCTGCGGCTTACACCGAGGATGCGGCAACCGTTGAGTTTGAAGACGACGTTGAAATAACCCCCGGCAGATATCTTGAAACAAACCTGACAAATGCGGATGATGCGGTTGCATACATCACCGGAGCCGTAAACGTCGAGGCGTACTATGTTGCGCAGAGCGGCGATTCGCTGTCGCTTATCGCGAGCAAGCTCGGCTGCACTCAGGATGAGCTCTTGACGCTCAACCCTTCAATGTCTGACGGCATCAGGGCGGGAGACATAATCGCTTACCGCTACAGCGAGGCGAACATGTCTGTAGTGACCACTCACTATGAGAGCTACGACAGGGTTATAGAAGTAGTAGATCAGTTCATATATGATGACGATATAGAGCAGTATTGCGAAGAGCTAAAACAGAAAGGGTCGGCAGGATATGAAAACGTCACCGCACTGGTGACTGAGACTGACGGTGTGGAGACATCAAGGCAGATAGTTTCAAGCTACAACATCGAAGAGATGGTTCCGAACATTTATATAGTCGGTACTGCTGAAAACGAAAGCCTTGAGGGCGACACGCATGTAATAGACAGGCTTGGAACGTTTGTATGGCCTGTCGGCGGCGACGGCGGATACGTCAGCTCGCTGTACGGATACCGCAGCTGGGACAACTCCAACCACCGCGCCATAGACATTGCGGCGGACAGAGGAACGGACATTTATGCGGCGGCTGACGGCGTGGTTACGTTTGCGGGAACCTATTCATCATACGGCAAGCTCGTAATTATAGACCACGGCGGAGGATACGAGACATACTATGCTCACCAGTCCTCTATCGATGTTGAGAAGGGTGACGTGGTGCAAAAGGGCGACGTTATCGGACATGTCGGAATGACCGGATCCGCATCCGGCAACCACCTGCACTTTGAGCTTAGGTACAACAACGACAGGATAGATCCCATACTCTGCCTCGGCGGAGTCGGCGACCACACCGTTTGGGAGTAACGCCTTGTCAAAACGCATTCGGATTTAAAAAGGCTCGGAGCTGATCCGAGCCTTTTTTTGCAGGTGCATTCGGCATGCGTGCGGAGACGGCTTGGGCAAAGCGGCAAGGTGCATGCGGTGTGCAAAACTGCGTTGGCGTGGGCGCGGCGCGGCATGAAAACGCCTGAGCGGCGGCGCAGCATGGCGGAGCGGCGATATATTTGTAATCGGCGCAGCCCGACGGGGCGCGGTTTCGCCGGACGGACAAATTCAGGTGAAGTCGGGCAGCCGCGTCACGCGAAAAAATTTTTTTATTAGTATTGACAACGCGGATTCATGATGATATAATAAAAAAGCTGTCACGAAAGGCAGTGAAGTTAATATTATATGCGGCAGTGCTGGAATAGGCAGACAGGCACGTTTGAGGTGCGTGTGTCAACGACGTGTGGGTTCAAGTCCCACTTGCCGCACCAATGTAACGCTGAGCTTTTAGCTCGGCGTTATTTTTTTATCTCATCCCCCGCCGCGCCTGCCGCAGAAACAGCGCTTTCGGGGCTTGCATGCTTATACGCGCTGTGCATTTTGCCCGATACGGGTTGTCGCCTGTTCCCCGCAGACCGTGCGCGGTCATGATTTTGCCTCCCGACATAAGCCACGGTTGCGATTTTTCTCTATGAATCATAAAATGTAGTACAGTTCTACACGGAGGAATACATTTTATGCATTACAAAAACAGTGCAGCCGACGACGCCGTAAAGCTTTTTGATGAGCTGCGCCGCTTGCGTGCGGGAAACGTACAGCAGCTACACCGCTTACATGCGGGTAACGCACAGCAGATGCGTTCTTCGCATTTACAATGTGCGTGCACGTGTGCGTGCCCCTGTGCGTGCCCCTATTGTGCCAACTTCCGGCGCGTCACGTTTATCATGGGCGCGACCGGTGCAACCGGAGCTGATGGCATGTCGGGCGCTACGGGGGCTGCCGGCGCTGCGGGGGCTACGGGTGAAACGGGAGCTACGGGAGCTACGGGTGCAACGGGCGCTACGGG
>DDJI01000047.1:0-2019 GCA_002338885.1 Ruminococcus sp. UBA1828
GTGGAATTTTTTGTTAATGGACTACGGAAACGGCCCGGAATTTTCAAAGTCAAGCACGCGAAATGTACCTGACTTTTTAACCTGTGCCGACTTCATAGAGGAAAAATCCGTTGACGGAAAGCTCTACGGCGGATTGGGAATGTACAATCTGATAAAGACCGAGTCAGGTAATTACATAGTTTTAGGCTGGGACGAAACTCTCACCACCACAGAGTGCCAGCAGGTGTATGAGGAGACGTTCTACAGACTAAGGGAAACTCGTTCTGAACAAGCAAGCGAACAGGTTACCACCGTTACAGTCACTCAAGCAGAAGAAAGTGCCGTATCAGAAGCACAGCTTGAAAAGCTCTACAGCGGAACAGATTACTCATGGGCAATATGGGGCGATTTTGTTAATGTATACATCACCAACCCCAATGGAATAACCCAAACTATGCAAGGATGCTGTTCACCTCTTGCCGGAACAAATATTGTAAGATATTTCAGAAGTATTGGAGAGAGTTCTCTTTCAAACTCCTATTCTAACAATGCAATTCTCACGGGTATGTATATAGCCATGGATACAAACAATTACTCTACAGCTACCACATATACATACTATGGAACGCCGAGACCGAACATACAGCCCGGCTTTCTGTCGTTCTGCCAAAGCTACTCTGCCGGCACACCTGCGACAAGCGTTTACACAAGTGCATCTGACATAACAGAGGCAAAGCTCAAGAGCTATCTTGACAACGGCTGCCTGCTCCTGGCCACTGTTTCTGACTACATGGGCAGTGCACATTCAATGGTTATCTTCGGATACATGGGTTCAACATTTTATGTTGCGGACGGAATAAATCGCGGATACACATGCGTGTCGGGCGATGAACTGCCGATAGACCACCTTATGACCGTAAAATTCTGATGAAAACAATTTAAACTCCCTGCGCCTGACGGCGTGGGGAGTTTTTTGTGCGCCGCTACGATTTCAGTGCTGCCCGATGTGGGCATGCCTGCTCCGTGCGGCTTATGGCACACCTGAAGAAGGCATGCCTGCTCCGCAGTGCCGGCTTTTACTATGCCGACTTTGAGCGGGGTCTGAATAACAGCGACATCAAAAGTCCCATTGACATTGCGGTGGTTATTCCCGCTGCGCCGGCTGTCAGGCCTCCCGTCAGCACGCCCAAAAATCCCTTTTCATCTACGGCTTTTTTCACACCGTCGGATATGAGATACCCGAACCCCGTCAGCGGCACGCTTGCGCCCGCTCCGGCAAAGTCTATGAGCCGCCCGTACACGCCCATTGCGCCGAGCGCAACTCCCGCAACGACGTATATCACAAGTATTCTTGCGGGTGTGAGGTTTGTATAATCAATGAGAAGCTGCCCGACGGCGCATAAAAGCCCGCCCACCAAAAACGCCAGCAAAAACTGCATACATTATCCCTCCTTTAATTTTCTTCGGACGTAAGCCACACAAGGTGCGATATGCTCGGTATGCTCCTGCCCTGCTGGGACGACGTCGTGGAAAGCAGCGCCCCCGTTGCGGCAAAGAGTATGTTTTTCAGCTTTTTGCTCCGAAGAAGCGGCACAAAGTGCCCGCAAAGCATGCTTGCCGCGCATCCGCACCCCGACCCGCCGGCATGCACATCCTGCTCTTTTGAAAATATCATGCAGCCGCAGTCGGTATGCACCTGCGCCGCTCTTATGCCCGCCTCGCCCATGCCGCCCATGCCGCAGAGGTTTTCGCCCCTTAGCATGCCGTGCAGGATTTTTGAGCCTACCAAGCCCAAATCGCCCGTCACTATGGCGTCAAAGATGTTCGGGTCGGCATGCGTGTCCGCAAAAAACTGCGCTATCGTCGAGTACGCCGCAGGAGCCATAGCCGCGCCCATGTTGTTTGCATCCTTTATTCCCGCGTCGGTTATCCTGCCCGCCGTCACGGCTTTGACATAGGGTGGAGAGCTTTGCCGCTCGACAATCAACGCGCCTGCGGCGGTTGCCGTCCACTGTGATGTGGGCGTCCTCTGCCCGCCGG
>DDJI01000047.1:2034-21063 GCA_002338885.1 Ruminococcus sp. UBA1828
AGCCCCTCCGCCATGGTGGAGCATGCTCCGTATATCCCCACAAAGGGTATGTCAAAATCCGCCGTGCCAAAGCTCGTACCTATGCACTGGTTCAGCAGGTCGCCCCCGAACAGCACCGATATGTCTTTTCCGCTCACGCCGCGCTTTTCAAGCACCGTTTGCAGCGCAAGCCCCTGCATGGCGCTTTCCGCGCCCTCAAAGCTGTCCTGACCGAAGCGGTCGTCCTTGTCTATATAATCAAAGCAGCTGCCGTAAGGCCCTGCGCCCTCTTTTATCCCGCCTATTGCCGCGGCGGCGGATATTGAAACGCCGGAGCCTATAAGAAGGCTTGCCCTGCCCACCGGCTTTACCTGCTCGATTTTATCAAATCCTTCAAGCATAAATTCCTCCGAAAGATAATTTTTCGGTATTATCATTAGCTTTCGGGCAAAAAATATTCCTGCGGCGGGTTTTTGCGCTGAAAAAGTGAGCGCACAGCGCTTGAAAGCGGCGAGGGAAAAGTGTATAATTACATAATATATATGCTACCATGCGGCAGGCTCTTGCCGCGAAAGGACGGATAGATGATGAACTATAAAGCGAGAATTGCTGCCGCTCTTCTTTGCGCGGCGATGGCAGTGGCTGCATGCGGCTGCGGCAGCGGCACGCAGGAGCAGGGCGAACAAACGTCAGCGGCGCAGACCACCGTTTCAGCAGAGCCGGTGCAAACCGATACAGCGCCCGCAACAGTGCCGACAGAGCCAGCCGTGACAAGTGCAGATATCACATCCGCTCAGGAGAGCGAAATCACCGCCGCCGGCACAGACATGACAGGCGCCGATGAAGAAGTGTCGATAGAAGAGCTTGACCTTTCCGCACCCAGGTGCTTAGAGCTTTTAAACTCCGACCACGTCCACGCAAAGCTCATAGAGGCGGTGTCATATGACAACGAGGAGACGTCGAGCATAGAGCGCGAGTACTACGTTGACGGCGAAAACGCGGTGTACATAAACGGCTCGCAGAAAATCATCATGGATGCGGACACGGTCACGGTAGCGGATCTCGACAACATGACCTACTACCGCTACGAGAGGCAGGGCGGTGAAGGCTCCGCAAACTTCGGATACGGCATAGACAACTACAGCTTTTATTTCACCGAGACGTCCTCTGACGGAACGTGGACGGAGGTCTACAACGTCTCGGCGCACGGCGGAACGCTTGTGTCTACATGGACATTCTTCCCGAGCGGCACCATAACCGTTTCGGATGTCAGCCCTGAGTTCGGCTCATACTACTGGTACAGCTTTGAGCTAATCGAGACGGATGTTTCGGGCATGGACATGGGCTTGCCGGACGGCATGACGGAAGTTGAGTATGACGACTCGGGAATGTAAAGATAAATCAAGTAAAGTGAGGAAATCATTATGGCAATCAAAGCAACTATAGAGATGGAAAACGGCAAGAAGATGACGCTCGAGCTTTATCCGGAGTATGCTCCGCAGACGGTTGAAAACTTTGTGGAGCTTGCTAATGAGCATTTTTACGACGGGCTTATCTTCCACAGGGTTATAAAGAACTTCATGATACAGGGCGGCGACCCTTTGGGAACGGGATTCGGCGGCTCGGACAAGAAGATAAAGGGCGAATTTGCGGCAAACGGCGTGAACAACCCCCTGCGCCACGAAAGAGGCGTGATATCCATGGCGAGGTCTCAAAGCCCCAACTCCGCATCATCTCAGTTTTTCATAGTCCACAAGGATTCGCCGCATCTTGACGGGCAGTATGCCGCGTTCGGAAAAGTCGTAGACGGCATAGACGTTGTGGACGAAATAGCGTCTGTCAGAACAGACTACAACGACAAGCCGCTCAAGGAGCAAAAGATAAAGACAATAACGATAAACTGATTTAAAAAAGGAGGCGCAAGCGGTGAGAGTAACCGAGCGTGACAACCCGAGGCTTGAGTACCTTCGGGAAAAGACATTAAAGCTCACCACATCGCCCGGTTGTTACATCATGAAAAACAAGGCGGGGACGATAATATACATCGGCAAAGCCAAGAACCTGCGCAACCGCGTCTCGACATATTTCCACGACAACGACCACCTGCCCAAGGTTGCAAAGATGGTCTCAAACGTATACGACTACGAGTTCATAGTCACCGGTTCGGAGTATGAGGCGCTTGTGCTCGAGGCGTCTCTTATCAAGCAGCACAAGCCGAAATACAACATCCTTTTAAAGGACGACAAGGGCTACACCTACATCAAGATTTCAGACGAGGAATACCCGCGCATAACCCGTGAGATGCAGAAAAAAGGCCCCGGCACTTTTATAGGCCCCTACACGAGCGGACTTACATCAAGCCAGACGGTGCAGGAGGTCAATCGGGTGTTCATGCTCCCCACCTGCAAAAGGGTGTTCCCCCGAGACTTCAAAAAGGGCAGACCGTGCTTAAACTATCAGATAAAGAGGTGCATAGGCCTTTGTCGGGGATGCATATCCCGCGAGGACTACGCGGCAATAATAAACGATGCAATACAATACATCAAAAGCGGCAGCTCCGCGTCCGTAGAGGAAATGACACGGGAGATGAACCGCCTTTCGGATAACCTCGAGTTTGAGAAGGCGGCGATTTTGCGGGACAGGATAGCAGCCATAAAGAGGGCGGCGGACACACAAAAGATATTTGAAAAAAACCTTCCGGACAGCGACTTTATAGCTCTTGCGAAAAACGGAGAGCTGAGCTGCATGACGGTTTTGATATACCGCGGCGGCAAGCTCACCGACAAGGCGGACTTCATGCTCGGCGGCATAGAGGACGACGCCGCTGCAAGGGAGGATTTTCTCATGCAGTACTACGACCGCGCGCCGAACATCCCTAAAAACATTTATATAGACTGCCAGACCCCCGAGCTTGACAACATACGGCGATATCTTTGCGAGAAGTCCTCGCATGCGGTGTCGATATCCGTCCCGCAGCGCGGAGAGCTTTTAAAGCTTGTGAACATGGCTCACGAAAACGCCGCAGAGCAGCTTTCTGTCAGAGTCGGAAGAACGGAGCGTGAAATAGCTGCGCTTGAGGAGCTGGCGGGGCTTTTGGGGCTTTCAAAGACGCCTGAGTACATCGAGTGTTACGACATATCAAACCTTGCGTCCTCCGACATGGTCGGCGGCATGGTTGTCATGGACAACGGCAGGTTTGCAAAGAAATACTACAAAAAGTTCAACATCAAAAGCGTTTCCGAGCAGGACGACTACGCAAGCATGCGTGAGGTGCTTTACCGCAGGTTTAAGGAATACCTTAGTCCGGACTGCACCGACGAGGGCTTTAAAAGGCTTCCCGACCTCATCTTTTTGGACGGAGGAAAAGGGCATGTCGATGCGGTAAAGCCGCTTTTGGAGGAGCTTAAAATAGACGTACCGCTCTTCGGACTTGTAAAGGACGACCGCCACCACACCCGTGCAGTGATTTCAAGCGGCGGCGAGGAGATACAAATAGCAAAATCCCGCACGGTCTTTTCACTGCTCACAAAACTTCAGGACGAGGTTCACCGCTACACGATAACCTTCCAGACTTCAAAGCGATCGGCGCACATCCGCGAGACCGAGCTTACAAAGATACCGGGCATAGGCGAGAAGAAAGCACAGGCTCTTTTGCTGAGCTTCAAGACCAAGCAGCAGCTTCGCAGCGCGTCGGTTGAGGACATCGCGGCGGTTATGAAAATAAGCCTTGAAAAGGCGGCTGTGGTCAAGTCGGAGTTTATAGACAACCTCAGCTGATATACACGTTTTGATAAAACACGTTTTGACGCAGACATGAATTTATCATCACTTTTCGCATGATATATGGACAAAAAACGGATTATGAAGTATAATGGCACTGTGAATCGTCACGCGCGGCGTGGTTTCCGAATATACTTCTCGGAGGACAGACATGACTGATACAACCGATATAAACAACACGTCCGCATACGACGGAGCAAACGCCTCCGCCGCTGCCGATGCAAACCTTTCCGCCGCAAGCGGAGCAAAAAAGATACCGTCATACCAGGGAACACTGCGCAGCCACACGCTCAGCGTCCCGGAATGCATATACAAATGCAGCGGAATAGTGATATTCGGCAGAAGAATAAAGTCGCTCGTCTTTTCTACAGACGTTGCGGTCATAAAAAACATAAACACAGACGCCGTAATAGCCGTCTACCCTTTCACCCCGCAGCCCGTGATATCACAGGCGATAATATCCGTTTCGGATGCGCCGGTGTTTGTCGGAGTGGGCGGAGGCCTTACCGGCGGAGACAGAACCGTAAGGCTTGCGCAGGAGGCTGAAAACCAGGGCGCATACGGCGTTGTGGTGAACGCGCCGATAGATGCAAACATCATCCCCCTGATAAAGCAGACGATTGAGCTGCCGGTCGTTGCGACTATAGTTTCTCAAAAGCAGGACATAGACCGCAGGATAGAAGTCGGGGCGGACATACTGAATGTGGCAGCGTCGGTAAAGACGCCCGAGCTTGTCCGCGCAATACGCGAGCGGTATCCCGACATACCTATAATAGCCACCGGCGGACCTACGGACGAATCAATAATAAAAACCATAGAGGCGGGAGCGAACGCGATAACATACACACCTCCGACGAACGGCGAGGTGTTTGCGCAAACCATGAGCCGCTACCGCCAAAGATACGAGTGACCCATCCTTACAAAAAGGCAGGATTGATAAAATGAGAGTAATTACAGGCTCGCTCAGAGGAAAAAGGCTTGTCACCCTTGAAGGGCTTGACGTAAGACCGACCTCGGACAAGGTAAAGGAAGCGGTGTTTTCCATCATACAGTTTGACCTGCCGGCGGCGCAGGTGCTGGACTTGTTTGCGGGGAGCGGGCAGCTCGGCATAGAAGCCATAAGCCGCGGCGCAAAGAGCTGCGTGTTTGTGGACAGGTCAAGGGACGCGGTGGACATAGTCAGAAAAAACGTGGACAGCTGCCGCATTTCATCCCAGGCAAGAATAGTAAACAGCGACTCCATAGACTATTTGCGGCGCGCCGCCAAAAACAAAGCGGAGTTTGACATAGTTTTTGCAGACCCGCCGTATGAACGGGGCTTGCTTGAGCGGGTTCTGCCGCTCATAAGCGAGGTTATAAAGCCTTTGGGAACGGTGGTGTGCGAGCACGAAAGCGAGCTTGAGCTGCCCGAGACAGTCGGCAGGCTTTGCCTTTACCGCAAATACAGCTACGGCAAAAAAATCGCTTTGACAGTGTACAAAGCAGGCAGTGAGGAAGATGAAAAGTGAGCAAAGAGAGAATAGCAGTGTGCCCGGGAAGCTTCGACCCCGTAACCTTAGGACACCTTGACATAATGAACCGCGCATCTGCGCTGTTTGACCGCGTCATAGTTTTAGTGTCGGTAAACCCCAAAAAAGCCCCCAGCTTTACGCCGGAGGAGAGGGTGTACATGATAAAAAGCGTGACGGGGCATTTAAAGAACATCGAAATAGAGACGTCCGACGGGCTTTTGGCGGAATACGTCCGTGAAAAGGGCGCAACGGCGATTGTAAAGGGACTGCGTGCGGTGACGGACTTTGAGTATGAGTTCCAGATGGCTCTTGCAAACAAGAAGCTGTACCCCGAGGCGGAAACCGTGTTTTTAGTGACGCGCTCGGAAAACATGTATCTCAGCTCAAGCGTCGTCAAGCAGATAGCGTCCTTCGGCGGAGACATAAGCGCTTTTGTGCCGCCGCAGATAAAGGACTTCATCGAGCAAAGACTTTGCAGGCATAAATGAGCACGCATGCATATAAATAAACTGTATAGAAAACCGAGTGCACATTAAAACCCAACAGAAGATATGAAAAGGAGCTGTTTAGTATGAACAACATGACCATTGATGAAATACTCGAAATGATGGATGAGCTTTTAGACAAGGCTGTCACCGTCCCCTTCTCAAACAAAAAGAGCATGGTTGACGCCGAGCAGCTCAGAGAGTACATCGACGGCATACGCTACAACCTTCCCACAGAAATCAAAAAGGCAAAGGAAATGGTAGCCGACCGCTCCGTTATCATAACCGACGCAAACGCCAAGGCGGAGCAGATAATCAAGAAAGCCGAGGAGCACGCTAAGGTTTTGGTTTCGGAGGAAGAGGTAGTAAAGCAGGCGCGGGCTGCGGCTGACGAGATAACCGCTCAGGCAAAGACGATGGATTTAAACATCAAGCGTGCGATGATAGACAAGCTCGACGACATCCTCTCCGAGTCGGAAAAGTCGATAACCAAGGCGTTAAACGAGATAAAGGCCATGCGCGAGACCATCAAGGCGGCAGCTAAAAAGACCGGCATGGCAGGTGCGCCGGGAAGCGCGCAGTGAGCATCCGGCAGGACATAAGCAGGCAGGACAGCGCAGATACATTCAGCCACAATAAATTTACAAGGAGATATTACCCGTGTTAACCAAAGTAGTCAAGTTCGGCGGAAGCTCCCTTGCCGACGCCAAGCAGTTTATGAAGGTAGCAAACATAATCAACTCCGACCCCGCAAGGAGGTACGTTGTGCCCTCTGCCCCGGGAAAGAGAAACCCCAAGGACACCAAAGTCACCGACATGCTCTATGCGTGCTACGACAAGGCGGTCATCGGAGAGAACTTTTCCGAGATGTTCGACATGATAAAGCAAAGATACAACTCTATAATAGAAGAATTACAGCTCGACATGTCGCTTGAGCAGGAGTTTGAAACCATAAGGCACAGCTTTATGGCAAGGGCGGGAAGAGATTATGCTGCGTCCCGCGGAGAATACCTCAACGGAAAGATACTTGCAAAGTATTTGGGATACAGATTCATAGATGCGGCGGAGGTCATATTCTTCAACGACGAAGGAAAGCTCAACCTCCCGCTGACACTGCGCTCGGTCAAAGACAAGCTCAGCAAGAACGAAAAAGCCGTGATACCGGGATTTTACGGTTCTATGCCAAACGACACCATAAAGACGTTTTCAAGGGGCGGCTCGGACATAACCGGCTCAATCGTTGCAGCCGCAGTAGACGCAGACCTGTATGAAAACTGGACTGACGTTTCGGGATTTTTGGTGTGCGACCCGAGAATTGTCCCCGACCCCGAGCCGATACAGACAATCACCTACCGCGAGCTGCGAGAGCTTTCATACATGGGTGCGGGAGTGCTGCATGAGGATGCGATATTCCCCGTGCGCAAAGCGGGCATACCGATAAACATAAGAAACACCAACAAGCCGAACGACCCCGGAACGATGATAGTCGAGGACGCGCAAAACAGCGAGTGCAAGTTCACCATCACCGGAATTGCGGGTCACAGGGGCTTTGCCGCAGTCACGATTGAAAAGGACATGATGAACTCCGAGCTGGGCTTCGGCAGAAAGGTTTTGGAGGTGTTTGAGAGCTTCGGAATCTCCTTTGAGCACATGCCCTCGGGAATAGACACCATGAGCATCATAGTCCACAAGGACGTGCTTGAGGAAAAGGAAGAGGCAATAATCAGGGCTTTATACGACACCGTAAAGCCTGATCACATCGAAATAGACCGCGACATGGCGCTGATTGCGGTAGTCGGCAGAGGCATGCGTTCTCAGCGCGGAACGGCGGCGAGAATATTTGCCGCGCTTGCACACGCAAAGATAAACGTCAAGATGATCGACCAGGGTTCAAGCGAGCTGAACGTAATAGTCGGCATAAACAGCGAGAACTTTGAAGCCGCGATCAAGGCGATTTACGACATATTCGTCACCGAAAAGCTTTAATCCGCATATGTGTGCGGCAAGCTCAAAATAAGAATCATCAACCCGCCCGCCTGCATGCGGCGCCGAAGGTGCTGTCACCTTGTGCGCCGAATAACGTGGGCGGTTGGCTTTTGCGAAAAGTTGCAAATACTAATGTTGTGTGATATAATGACGTGATCAACACAGCAGTCGAACAGGAGGGATAATATGAACCTGCGCCGCACACGCCCCGACAGCCTTTTAAAGAGCTGCGGCGGATTTTTCAGGCATCGCGTCTTAAAATGCGGCGTTTTCAATGTTTTGGCATGCATACTTGCGGCGGCTATATGCCTCACCTCCTGCGGCGGAGACTCAATACCGGATGAAACGGCGGTCACGAGCGTCAAATCGGGCGAGGTGACAACGGCTCCCCCCGCGACAACCGCGGCGGACGGAACTATTTCGGCGCAGCTTTACGGCAGCTACCTCACGATGTATCAAAACAACGAGCTTGACGGCTCCTTCCCATACGCTAAAATATTTCACTCCTACAAGGACATAGAGGACTACTTCTACCCGAGTGAGCGGTACTTCATGTTCGGCAGGAGGTTCACAATAGCCTGCGCGGAGTTTACCGACGATTACTTCGCCTCAAACGACGTGATGATGATCGTCATAAACGAGCCGAGCACCTATGCAAGCTACTCCCTTGACTCGCTGAAAGCTCAGGACGGCGGCGTAAACGTGCAGATAACAAGGCATTTGCCGCAGGACGCCCCGACGAGCAACGACATAGTTTATCACCTCATTATAACCGCGCCGAAGGGCAGCTTTGACGGCATAGATCAAAGCAAGCTCACGGTTGACATAACCCAGGTGACGGATGCGGAAAACACAGACGTCTTTGACGCGGAGAGGTTTCGGTATCTGTATCCGGAGTTTTGGCCCGCCACCTATCCCGCGAATGCGCTTATCGAAAATCCCCACCCCGTGATAGACTCTATACAGTCGTACGACGAGCTTTTAGGATTTTATGAGACGTACAAGGACGACTTTGACCTCGACGAAGACTTTCTCAGGTATATAGGCCCCGTGTACGACGAGGCAATGTTCAATGACTACGTGCTGCTCCTTGCGGTTCTGCCGTTTGACGACAGGCTTCCCGAGCCGAGCGTTTCGGAGCTGTTTGTGTACAATCTGCAGATATACATCTCGGTTGAAAACCTGCCGGAGGAGTCGCTGACGGAGTACACAAGGTGGTATCTTTTAGCGATAGCCGTCTCGAAAAACGACCTCGACGGAGTAAATCTCACCGAATTCAATATCGGATAAAAAGTGCTTGCAATTTTAAATTAAGTGTGATATAATATCGTTTGCTAAACTTCAGCGGTGATAGTCCACCGGTGATGTGTGCAGTATGATGAATAACATAGTACTACTGTCTGAACTGCGGATGATGGGCTACTATGATGTTGTATATCATGATAATCAGTTCAAAAGGAGGTCAATTTGCAATGGCAAAGGAAGGTATTCATCCTAACTATGTTGACGCAACCATCACCTGCGCTTGCGGAAATGTCATAAAGACAAGATCCACCAAGGGCGATATGAAGGTCGATGTTTGCTCTAAGTGCCACCCGTTCTTCACCGGCAAGCAGAAGCTTGTAGACACCGGCGGACGTGTAGATCGCTTCAACAAGCGTTACGGATTCAACAACAAGTAAGATACTTATAAGAAAAGAGCAGACCGCGAGCATTTACCGCGGCTTTTGCTCTTTTTCTTTTGGCAGGTGCAAAGATGTACAAATCAATATACTCTTTGGCTCAGGCGAGCTTTACCGAGCAAAAATCGGAGTTCATAGCCAAAATTTCTCCGGTTAAAACAGAGGAGGACGCCGTGAGCTTTATAGAATCGGTCAAAGCCGAAAACCGCAAGGCAAGGCACAACTGCTATGCGTACGTTTTGAGCGGCGGAAACCTGTCAAGGTACTCCGACGACGGCGAGCCGTCCGGCACGGCAGGCTCCCCTATACTCGACGTGATACAAAAAAACGGGCTTTCAGACGTGGCGATAGTGGTCACGAGGTACTTCGGCGGAATACTTTTGGGCAAGGGCGGCCTGACAAGAGCGTACTCCACCGCGGCGTCGATGGCGGTGTCGGCTGCAAGGATAATGGAGCTTGAGCCGGCAAAAGCCCTCACCGTGACCATGCACTACTCCTGCTACGACAGGGTGTGCTGCTGCCTGCCGGAGTTTGACGCGAGAATGACCTCTACCGACTTCTCGGACAAGGTGAAAATTTCTATCACCGTTCGCGCCGACAAAACGGATGCGCTTTTGCAAAAGCTCAATGACATCACAAGCGGCAGTGCAGTTATTGATATTTCCGACGAATTTCTATACGATTTTGCGCAGTAATTTGTGCATGTATACGAATCTCCTCTTTTTCGCAACAAAAAAAGAGGAGATTTGATTTTTATTATGTATAATCTATTAGCTATATGTCAAAGGGGGCGAGTATGCATGTCAGAAATAAACGCTAAAATACCACAGGGCTATGGTCCGAGGGAGTACACGGAGGAGCTTGAGCGGCTGACGCTTTCGGAGTACGCATCTTTGGCGAAAAACTCCGAGGGCAGGCTGCGGGACGAACCGAAGTGTCCGCTCAGAACAGACTATCAAAGAGACCGCGACAGGATAATACACTGCAATGCATTTTCCCGCCTGAAGCAAAAGACGCAGGTGTTTTTAAACCCCACCGGCGACCACTACCGCACAAGGCTTACGCACACCCTTGAAGTGAGCCAGATAGCAAGGACTATTTCCCGCGCGCTGCGCTTAAACGAGGACTTGACGGAGGCGATAGCTTTAGGACATGACCTCGGGCACACGCCTTTCGGGCATGCGGGAGAGGCTGTGCTCGATGAGATATCCCCGTGCGGGTTCAGGCATTACCGCCAGAGCCTGCGGGTGGTGAACTACATCGAAAAGGACGGAAAAGGGTTGAATCTGACCTTTGAAGTTCGGGACGGAATACTCAAACACACAGACGAGGTTGCCGTGACGCGAGAGGGGTACATAGTCAGGCTTGCGGACGCAATAGCATACATAAACCACGACATAGAGGACGCCGTGAGGGCGGGAATAATCAAAACCGAGGACCTGCCAAAGAGCGTGACCGACGTTTTAGGGCGCACAAAATCCCAAAGGATAACGTCATTAGTCAGCTCGATAGTGAAAAACGGGGCAAAGGAAATCCGCTACGACCCTGAAATTGCGGCGGCGGAGGAAGAGCTCAAGCAGTTCATGTTTGTGAACGTGTACAAAAATCCCAAGTGCAAGTCGGAGGAGTCAAAAGCCAAGATAATGATAGAAAAGCTTTATCGGTACTTCCTCGAAAGGCCGGAAAAGCTCCCGCCGGACTATCTTAAACTTGCGGACAGGTTTGACAAGCCCACGGCGGTGTGCGATTACATCGCGGGCATGACGGACAAGTACTGCACCAACCTGTTCATAGAGCTGTACGTTCCTAAGGGCTGGAACATCTACTGACAGGGAAAATAAAAAAATCACATTACTACTCGGCAAAAACACGAGGAAAGGAGAGGCAAATGCCGCTTCCGAGAGAATTTTTAGAGCGCGTGCGTGACGCAAACCACATCGACGACGTGATGCGGCAGTACGTCACACTTCACCGCTTCGGACATGGCTACAAATGCCTTTGTCCGTTTCACTCAGAGAGGACGCCGTCCTGCATGGTTTACACCGACACAGAAAGCTTTTACT
Source organism: Ruminococcus sp. UBA1828 (assembly GCA_002338885.1). GTDB lineage: Bacteria > Bacillota > Clostridia > Oscillospirales > Ruminococcaceae > Faeciplasma > Faeciplasma gallinarum. The sequence continues at coordinate 13,521 of DDJI01000047.1, forward strand.
GTTTCGGCTGCGGGGCAGGCGGAGACGTCATCACATTTATCGAGAAGATTGAAAACTTAGATTACATAGAAGCCGTCAGGTTCTTGGCTCAGCGCTCGGCAATCCCCATGCCGGAGGACGGTTTTGACGACCGTGCGGCAAAGGCAAAAAAGCGGATACTTGAGATGAACCGCGAGGCGGCAAAATTTTTCTACTCCAACTTAAAGACAAACGACGGCAGGGCGGGGCTTGAGTACCTGATAAACAAGCGCAGGCTTGCGGCGAGCACGATCAAGAAATTCGGCATAGGCGTTGCGTCAAACCACTGGACGGCGCTTTTAAACCACATGACGGCGCTCGGGTACACCGAGCAGGAGCTTACAGCCGCATCGCTTGCATCGCAAAAGAACGGCAGGTACTTCGACTTCTTTGTGAACAGGGTCATTTTCCCGATATTCGACATTCGGGGAAACGTGATAGCCTTTTCGGGCAGGACGCTTGAGAGCGACCCGAAGGGCATGAAGTATCTGAACTCACGAGGAACGCCCGTTTACGAAAAGAGCAGAACCCTTTTTGCGATGAATTTTGCAAAGAACAAGGCGGCAAAGACCAAGCGGCTCATACTCTGCGAGGGAAACGTGGACGTCGTGACGCTCCACCAGGCGGGGTTTGACGAGGCTGTCGCAACATGCGGAACCGCGCTCACGCCGGAGCATGCAAGGCTTATGTCTGCGTACTGCGACGAGGTGTTCATATGCTACGACGCCGACGAAGCAGGTCAAAAGGCCACAGCTGCCGCAATAGACATACTGTCCGCGGCAGGGCTTAAAGCAAGAGTCGTGAGCGTTGCAGCTCAGGGCGTCAAGGATGTAGACGACTATATAAACAAGCTTGGAGCGGAGCGGTTTAAACTGCTCTTAGACGGCTCGTCCGATTCCGTGGCGTACAAGCTCTCAAAGTGCCGAAGCGGGCTTGACATGGATTCCGACTCGGGGCGGGTGGAATACCTGCGGCGGGCGGTGGTTGTGCTTGCGGGAATAGAGAGCAAAATCGAGCGCGAGGTTTACACTCTGCGGCTTGCGGCGGAACAGGGCGTGCCGAAAGAGGTCATAACAGCGGAGCTGACGGCGTACCTGTCGAAAAAACACCGCTCGGAGAAAAACAAGGAATGGCAGCGCATAGAGACGGGCAGGCAGCAGCGGGACAGCATAAATCCCGAGGCCGCAGCGCATCCCAAGGAGGCAAAAGCCGAAGAGGGCATAATCGCGTATCTTATGTCCCACCCCGACCGCGCCGGCAGGGTATTCGGGAGCCTTGGCTCGGACAAGTTTGTCACTTCGTTTCACCGCAGGGTGTACGAAAAGCTTAAAAAGTGCTACGAGGCGGAGCAAAGCGTGTCGCTCAGCTCGCTGTCGGATGAATTTTCAGCCGACGAGATGGGCAGAATATCCTATATTCTTGCCAAATTCCGCGAGCTGACTGTAGATGAAAAGACGCTTGACGATTACGTCAGGCTTTTAAATAACAACAAACCGTCCGGTTCGGGAGGCGATATGACGGACGACGAATTTTTAAATTACGTGAACAATCTAAGGAAAACAAAGTAATATACATATATTGGAGGATGCTATGAGCAACACAAACGACACCATCAACAAAAGCGAAAACACCGGCGAAGTGACCGAAAAGGAAAACACGGCGGCAGCCGTGAGCGCAGAGGAAGCCGTATCCTCGGAGCCTGTTTCGGCGGGCGAAAATGCAGCGGCGGAGGCAAGTGCCGCCGACACAAGTTCCGCATCAGACGCAGTTTCTGCATCAGACGCGGGTTCTGCGGCGGAACAAAAGCCCTCAAAGCACGAGCATGCGCAGTCAAGCCACCATTCGGGAGAGAAGAAATCCACGATTGATGCGCTTTTGGAGGCGGGAAAGTCAAACGGCAAGCTCACCACAAAGGAGATAACCGATGCTTTGGAGGATTCCGACTACGACGTAGACCAGATAGACCGTTTCTACGAGAAATGCGCGGCAAACGGCATAGAGATAATCGACGACATTGTGCCGGACACCGACACATATGCAGACCTTGACGACCTGGCCGACGCGGGTGACGACCTTGTAGACACCGACGACGGATACGATTCATCTCTCGTAGACGGAATAGCTATAGACGACCCCGTAAAGATCTATCTAAAGGAAATAGGCAGGGTGCCGCTTTTGACGCCCGACGAGGAGATAGAGCTTGCCCAGAGGATGAAAAACGGCGACAGCGCAGCTAAGAAGAGGCTTGCGGAGGCGAATTTAAGGCTTGTCGTGTCGATAGCCAAGAGATACGGCGGCAGAGGCATGAGCTTTTTGGATCTGATACAGGAGGGCAACTTAGGACTTATAAAGGCGGTTGAAAAGTTTGACTACACCAAGGGCTTTAAGTTCTCCACCTATGCGACATGGTGGATTCGCCAGTCGATAACGAGGGCTATAGCCGACCAGGCGAGAACCATAAGAATCCCCGTGCACATGGTTGAAACAATAACGAAGGTGAAGAAGATTTCAAGCCAGCTGCTGCATCAAAACGGCAGAGACCCGACGCCTGATGAGATAGCCGCCGCGCTCGACATGCCTGTTGACAGAGTCCGTGAGATTATGAGGATAGCTCAGGATCCCGTCTCTTTGGAGACGCCTATCGGCGAGGAGGAGGACAGCCANNGGCATGCCCGTGGACAAGGTGCGCGACATCCTCAAGATAGCCCAGGAGCCCGTCAGCCTCGAGACGCCCATAGGCGAGGAGGAGGACAGCCACCTCGGCGACTTCATCCCCGACGAGGACGCCAGCGAGCCTAGCGAGGCCGCCAGCTTCTCCCTGCTCAAGGAGCAGCTGATGACCGTGCTCGACACGCTGACCCCGCGCGAGAAAAAGGTGCTCGAGCTGCGCTTCGGCATCCTCGACGGGCGCACCCGCACCCTGGAGGAGGTTGGCAAGGAGTTCAACGTCACCCGTGAGCGCATACGCCAGATAGAGGCAAAGGCATTAAGAAAGCTAAGACACCCCAACCGTTCAAACAAGGTAAGAGACTTCTTGACCGATTTGTCGCAAAACTGATAAAAAACAAAGCCCCGCACGCTTTTAAAGCATGCGGGGTGTTTTTATGCCCTGCGGGATACTGTCAACCCTTTATCGCCTTTTGCTTGACCATCTTGACAAGGAAGTTTACAAGCGGCGTGTCGCTCGAGGTGGGCACGCAGCCCTCTTTTACAAAGCTCATGCCGCAGGAGCTGCCGTCGGTGTAGGGTTTCCATACAGGCATATCCGAGCCGTCTGCATCCTTGCCGTTCGGGTCGCCCGTCTTTATAAAGTTGCACCAGTAGTTGCACATCTGCCTTGCAAGGTCGTAATGATGACCGACAAACGGCCTTGTGCACTTTGCAAGCGTCTCAAACATGAACCACAGCTCGCTCGAGTGGAAACTTCCCGGAGCATCCTCGCCCGGAATATCGGGGTTGAAGGAGTAGTAATAGCATCCGAAATTGTTGCCAAGCTCGCGGTATCTTGAGAACAGCGCCTTGCATGTGCATTCTATGCCGCTCACGTCGGCATACCTGCCGTTTGCCGGCGTCTTTACTCCGTCTATTGCCAAAAACTCATCGGCGTGGCTGCCGAAGTACTCCTGCGCTTTCTTTGCAAGCTCAACCTCGTCTGATGCGGATATGGAGTTTCTGAACTCGTCTACGGTGTTGCCTGCCATCAGCGGGATGTTTGCGCTCTTGCCCTCAAAGCAAAGCTTTATGGGATCGCCGAAGGAAAACTTGTTGTCCTGAGTGGTGAAGAACCGAGGATTTGAGGCGGCATATTCGGCGTACTTGTCCCTGATGTAAAACGCATCGAGCTTTCTCGCCTCTTCAAGCGTCTTAACGCCCAAAACCTCAAAGAACTTCTCGCCCTTTTTCTCGGAGCTTTCAAGCGAAGCGGGCTTGCCGAATCCGTCCGGAGCATACGGCGTCCTTATCATTCCGCTTTGGATTATGGCGCGCTTGATGTGCCCGAAGTTTGCCGGACAGGTTATCTGCGACATGACGCTTCCGCCGCCCGCAGACTGTCCCGCAATCGTTATGCAGTCGGGATCGCCGCCGAACGCCGCGATATTTCTTCTGACCCACATGAGTCCCGCCTGCTGGTCGAGGTTGCCGAAGTTTGTGGGTGCGTCGGGCTGAGCGCTTGTCAGCTCGGGATGTGCCAAAAATCCGAACACGCCCAAGCGGTAGTTTACCGTGACGACAACTATGCCGCGCCTTGCCATTCTTTCCCCGTCAAACTCCATTTCGGCGGTGTATCCCCACTGAAGTCCTCCGCCGAAGTACCACACGAGCACCGGAAGCTTTTCGTCTGCGCTCTTTGCGGGCGTCCAGATGTTCAGGTACAAGCAGTCCTCGCTCATGGGTATTTGCGGGTCTACATGCCACTCACGGTTGTAAAAGCCGTCGCCCAGTCCCGGCGTATCCTGCATGGATATCGGCGCAAACCTTGCGCAGTCGAGTACGCCGTCCCACGGCTTGCAGGGCTGTGGTGCGCGCCAGCGGTTTTCACCTGTCGGCGGCGCGGCAAAAGGCACGCCCTTAAACGCCGTTATTCTCGGGTCGGCAGCCTCTATTCCCCTGACGATGCCGCACTCTGTTTTAACTGTTCTGAGCATATCTTAGCTCCTTTCCTTATCGGCAATGAAACATTTCACTGCGCTTTTGTCACAAGCGGGTTGTGAGTTCCCGATTCTAAAAAATGCCGGCTCCCCGCATTTTCACGGGAAGCCGGCGCTTTTATTGCACATTTTGCGTCTTAAAAAGACTTTCCGATGCGCTGTTTTATATTACTTCTTCTTTTTCTTTCCGGCAACTACTATGATGATTATTATAGCAGCTACAACAACTACCGCCACTATAACTATTATCACCACTGTAGACGAGCTGCTTGATGAGTCGGAGCTTGTGTCGTCCTCAGCGGGAGCGGGAGTATTTGCCTCTTCCTCCTCCTGAGCAGCCTCTTCGGCTTCTTCCTCAAGCTCAACTACCGTCTCCATGAGAGTTTCGGCTCTGTCCAAAAGCTCGTTAGCGGTTTCGGTTGCGTTAGGATATCCCTCTGCAGCAGCGAGCGCCTCGTTTGCGGCGTCCATAGCGTCCTGAGCGGCGTCACGCTTTGCGGTGAGGTCGGTGGATGTCTCATCGTTTACTATCTCTTCCGCAGCGTCTACTCTGTCGGTGTACTGTGCAAGGTTCTCTATAACAGCTGCTTCCTCAGCCTCTACCTGTGCGACAAACTCGTCAAGCTCAGCCTTTGTTCTGCCGTTCCACGAGTTGAAGGTGACGGTGGTGGTTACACCGGTCACGCTGTTGATGTACTCGCAAAGTCCCTGAGTATCAAGTCCGAGCTGTTCCTTTATAGACTCCACAAGGTCGATATCAACTGCGGTTCCGGATGTCCATCCGTCCTCCTGCTTTACTGTAAATCTCACGTCAATGGTATCGCCGGGAACTACGACATCGTCATAGCCGTCCGCGGTGATGGTTATGTCGGTGTAGGTGAAGGAATACCTTGCGGTCTCGCCGGTATCTCCAACCTCTGCGCCATCAGGCATCTTGAGGTATCCGCTGTCGGATATCTGCACGAAGAACTTGGGGTCTATGGTGTAGTTATTTGTCTGTTCCTCGGTGAAGTTTGCCAAAAGCTCGGTATCGGTCCACGCTATGTCAAGCGTATCGCCCAAGTATCCGATCTGCTCGCCGCCCAAGGTTGTAGACGCCCATGTAACTACCTCCTGCGTCGCAAGAGTTACGCCGAACTCCGCATCCCTGAGGGAGGCGTAGTTGGTCAAATCTATGACCATAGGCTCATCTATCTTGTCAACCCTGGTGTCCTCATGCTCGCCCGCAAGAGTGAGCGTCCACCAGCAATCGTAAAGCGACTCTCTGTCCGTTCTCTGATATGCGTTGTCGCCGTCGGCGTTTCCTTCAATGTAGCAGGTGTAATCTCTCCTGCCGTTTGAGCAGGCGTTTATCTGCAGGCACATTTCAATCTGATTGTCCCTGACATCAGTTATCGGGAACTTTAACTCAACCGCGTAACCGGTGTCGGTCAAAACAGCCTTGGACTCATATGCCGTTCCGGAGTCGACATCGACGATATCCGCGCCGGTCTCGTCCTGATCATAGTGATACCTTATCTGGTTCTTGGCGTTGCCGTCCATCCAGAAAGCCTCTACAGAGTCGCGCTCATGATTATTGGCGTTGGTGTTGTCGAGCTGGTCGTCTATGACGTCGAAGTAAACATAAACCCACTCGGCATCATTGATTATGTACGCCGTGCCTATCGGCTCGTCAAGCGTTCCGCCCGCGCCGTTGACCTTTCCCTGCTGGACGAACTCGAGCGCCTGAGCGCCGTCATAAGCCTCGTCCTTTACGCCGTCGATAACGGCAGTGCCTTCAACAGACTGAATAACTATGTCCGCCGTGGCAGCACTAACGCTGAATGTCGCTGCGACGCAAAGCGCCAACACGACAACAAGCGCGCTAAACAGCTTCTTCATCGTAATTACCTCCAAATAAATTATTGTATTATTATGATAACATTTTTCCGCCGCGCTTTCCATTAGCACTTTATACAAATAAGTCATGTTGATTTTATACAAATATTACGCATGAACCTCTGCATGCTTCGCATTATGCACAAAAAATTTCTCTGATTAAAGTGATAATGACTAAATGCGCCAAAGTATCCTTGCTGTTTTATCGCGCGTCACGCATGCTGCGGCAGAGGCAAAAACCTCGGAAATATTATCTCACTATAAAAATATGAAACCGCGAAATCTGTCGGCTGCGCAAAGCTAAGCGTGGAGCGGGCTGATTGCAAAAACAGCTCTTGGCATCGCATCACGGCAAGGAGTGCGCATACCTGTGCAGCGCATACCTGTGCGGCGCATACCTGCGCATAACCCGTCGCAAGTGGTACAACAAAGGCGCGTGTCTTAAAACACCGCGCCTTTGCCGCTATTATTCCAAGTGAGGTCTGACTTATGCCGTGTGATTTTTGCCGGAAGTCCCGCTATTACTTAGAGGACTTTTTCTTTTTGCCGCCTGCAACGGCAATTATGATTATTACAATCACAACTACGACGGCTATTACTATGCCGACGATCACGCCGGTTGTGCCGAACGATCCGTCATCGGCGGGAGCTGAAGTGTCGTCAGACTCTTCCGGATCTTCTGCCGGCTCGGTCGTCGCCGCTTCCTCTTCGGCCTCCTGCTCAGCTTGAGCCTCAAGCTCTGCAACGGCAGTTTCAAGCTCTGTTATCTGGGATTCAAGCTCTATTGCCTTTTCTGCGGACTTGGGATAGTAATCGCCCACGCCCTCGGACGCCTCTTCATACGCCGTCTTAACATCCTCAAGGGCTGTCTTGGCATCCTCAAGCGATGCAGTCTCGTCATCTATGACGGCCTTCGCCTCAGTTATCTTAGTTTCGCACTCCGTCAGCTTGGCAAGCATTGCCTCGTCATCTGCGTCTACCTGTGCGACAAACTCGTC
>DDJI01000122.1:0-1615 GCA_002338885.1 Ruminococcus sp. UBA1828
CTCTGTCATAGGATTATCAGGCAAAGGAGCTTGCAGGCGCTCCCGTTGTGTTCAAGATTAAGCTTCATGAGATCAAGACAACCGAACTTCCCGAGCTTGACGACGACTTTGTAAAGGATACTTCCGACTTCAACACCGTTGACGAGCTTAAAGCAGACGTCAGAAAGAAGCTTGAGGAGAGCGCTGAAAAGCAGGCTGATTCCAAGGTTGAGTCTGATATCTTTGAGGCTGTCATCTCAAAGCTTGAGGGAGAGATTCCAGAGGTTATGTATGACAACAAGGTCAACGACATGATAAACGACCTTTCCGCACGCCTTTCACAGCAGGGAATAGACCTTAACACCTATCTCAAATTCACCGGCATGACAATGGATTCTCTCAAGACGACATACAGAGAGCAGGCTGAAAAGCAGGTTAAGCTCAGACTTGCGCTTGAGAAGATAGTAGAGCTTGAAAACATCGAGGCAAACGACGAGGACATCGACAAGGAGTATGCAAATATCGCAGAGCACTATAAGATGCCCGTAGATACCGTTAAGCAGTACATCAGACCTGAGGACATCAAGCTCGATGTCGAGGTGGGCAAGGCTGTTGNNCTCTCTGTAGGGCAAGGCTGTTGACATGGTTAAGGCCGAGGCAGTTGTAGAGCAGTAATCAAATGATAATTCACGATGCCTGTGCGGATAGACTTTCGCGCAGGCGTCAAGGCGCTGATTAAAGATTTATATGATAAATAAAGGAGGAGCAATATGGCACTTGTACCTAACGTAATTGAACAGACCAGCCACGGCGAAAGATTTTACGACATCTTTTCAAGGCTTTTAAACGACAGAATAATAGTTTTGTCCGACGAAGTAAACGATGCTACGGCAAGCATAGTTGTAGCTCAGCTTTTGTTCTTGGAAAGCCAGGATTCGGAGAAGGACATATATTTGTACATCAACAGCCCCGGCGGATCGATAACTTCCGGAATGGCTATATACGACACAATGCAGTATGTAAAGTGCGACGTTTCGACAATATGCGTCGGAATGGCGGCGTCAATGGGCGCAGTTCTGCTTGCGGGCGGAGCAAAGGGTAAGCGCATAGCTCTGCCTCACAGCGAGATAATGATACATCAGCCCTTGATAGGCGGCGGACTTTCCGGTCAGTGCACGGATATCAAGATTCACTCTGACCATATGGTAAAGACTCGTCAGACCCTTAATCAGATACTCGCTCACGACACCGGCAGATCCATTGAGGAAATCGAAAGAGACACCGAGAGGGATAACTTTATGTCGGCTGAAGAAGCGGTTGCATACGGCCTTATAGACAAAGTCATAACCAAGCAGTAATATCCGGTCTGTCGCTTATAACTATTTAAATCAGTTAAACCAGCAAGGAGGCACATAATTTGGCCGGTAACGAAAACAGCAGAAATGACGTGGGCGTCAGAAGATGCAATTTCTGCGGCAAGCCGGAAAACAGAACAAAGAGTCTTTTTTCCGCGGGAGACGTTCACATTTGTGATGAGTGCGTTCTGTTTTGCTACGATATACTTGAGGAAAGGCACCTTATCGATAAACCCGTAAAAGCAGGTTCTGTCGATTCCGGCATAACCTTGACTAAGCCG
>DDJI01000122.1:1634-8355 GCA_002338885.1 Ruminococcus sp. UBA1828
TGGCGGTGTATAACCACTACAAGAGAATTATGAGCAATTCCGAGAGGGACGATGACGACGTCGAAATTCAAAAGTCCAACGTTCTTCTCTTAGGACCTACCGGAGTGGGAAAGACCCTTTTGGCTCAAACGCTTGCCAAGACCCTAAACGTACCGTTTGCAATAGCAGATGCTACAACTCTTACCGAGGCGGGATATGTCGGCGACGACGTTGAAAACGTCCTTTTAAGACTGATTCAGGCCGCGGACTATGATGTTGAAGCCGCAGAGCACGGAATAATATATATAGACGAAATAGATAAAATAGCGAGAAAGTCCGAAAACGTCTCGATAACACGCGACGTGAGCGGCGAGGGCGTTCAGCAGGCGCTGCTTAAAATAGTGGAGGGCACAGTTTCAAACGTCCCCCCGCAGGGCGGAAGAAAGCATCCCAACCAGGAGTTTATACAAATAGACACCAAAAACATCCTCTTCATATGCGGCGGAGCGTTTGAGGGTCTTGATAAAATTATAAGGCGCAGAACCGACACATCTCAGATAGGTTTCGGCGGAAGGCTTAAAACGCCTGAGGACGAGTCGAAAAACATTCTTGAGGATGTAATTCCTCAGGATATCGTCAAGTTCGGAATAATTCCCGAGCTTATAGGCAGACTTCCGATTATAACCGTTTTGTCTCCCCTTGACGAAAAGGCGCTCATATCTATTTTGACAGAGCCTAAAAACTCTCTTGAAAAGCAGTACAAGAAGCTTTTCAGCTACGACGGAATAGAGCTTGTCATAACAGACGACGCAAAGTCCGAGATTGCAAAAAAGGCCATTGCTCAAAAAACCGGAGCGAGAGGTCTCAGGTCTATCATAGAAGGACTTTTGCTGAAGCCGATGTTTGAAGCTCCGTCTGACAGCACCATAGAAAAAATTATTATCAACGCCGACTGCGTTACAAACGGAGCCGAGCCTCAGATAATAAGAAAATAAAATAAGCATGCTTTTTGCGGCAGTGATATTTGACGTCATTTGTCCTTGCAGCTTAATTTGCTTGTATAATTAAAGCCATTCGGTAAATATTACAGATGGAAGCAAGCAATAAGCTTCAAAAATTTTCTCTTATAAGAGGGAGGATAACTGATGAAAAGATTTATCATTGTCGCGCTTTCTTTGGCGCTTGCAGTTGTAATGAGCGTAGCTGCGTTTGCAGTCACGAACGGCGGCTCAAACGGCAATTCAAATGCAGCCGGAACAGCCGGAAACGCCACCGCTGATACAACCAACCCGTCCGTCACAAACGGCGCAAATAATTCCGACACGACAACCGGCGGAACAACCGGCGCAAACGGAGCCAACGGCGCAAACGGAACCAATACCGCGACAGGCGGCTCTGTAACGGGAGGCACAAACAACGCCGGCGGAAATCTCACTAACAACGGCTCGGCAAATGTTTCGGAAAACCCGAGAACCTCGGTTGCGTTGAGCCTTCTGCCTGCGGCTGCTGCGGNNGGCTGCTGCGGCTGCGGCTGCTGTGGCGCTTAAAAAGAGATAAGAAATTTGATAACGCAAAAAAGTATCCGTGCGCGGCAAAACCGTGCTCGGATACAATTTTATTGTTCAGATATTTGTATGCATGCATCTTCATACACTCATTGATTTACAACGAAAAGCGATATATAATTATATAGCAATGACATGCGAAGGAAGTGATACGATGCCGACACCGTTGGCGGATAAGATCCGTCCTAAAACTCTTGACGATGTGGTGGGACAGTCTCATATATTGGGCGCAAACAAACCTCTTCGCCGCATAATTGAGAGCGGAAAAATACCTAACATGATTTTTTACGGGCCTTCCGGAGTCGGAAAGACAACCGTGGCAAGGATAATTGCCGACAATACAAAAATGCGTATGTATAAACTCAACGGCACGTCAGCGTCTGTGCAGGATATAAAACAGATTATAGCCGATTCGCAAACGCTTTTGGGATACAACGGCATACTTTTGTACCTCGATGAGATACAGTACCTCAACAAAAAACAGCAGCAGTCGCTCCTTGAGTACATAGAGGACGGAAGTATCACTTTAATATCTTCCACAACCGAAAACCCGTATTTTTATGTATACAACGCGATAATAAGCCGCTCAACCGTATTTGAGTTTCTCCCTGTGCCCGCGGATGAAGTCTGTCCGGCGGTAAAGAGAGCTTTTCAGATATGCGCCGATGACCTTGGATTAAAGCTGAGGCTTGAAAGCGGCGTCATAGATTATATAGCGCACGGCTGCGGCGGAGATGTGAGGAAGTCGATAAATACAGTCGAGCTGTGCGTGCTTTCCGCAGACCATTCCGGCGATACTCTGAGCGTAAGCTTGGAAAACGCAAAACTTTTGACCCAAAGAAGCAACATGCGATATGACAGAGACGGAGACGAGCATTATAACATACTTTCCGCTCTGCAAAAGTCAATACGCGGCTCCGATGAGAACGCGGCGCTCCATTATGCTGCAAGACTTATGGAAGCAGGGGATATAATCTCACTGTCAAGAAGACTGCTTGTAATTGCCGCAGAGGACATTGGCCTTTCATACCCGCAGGCGATACCGATAGTCAAAGCATGCGTTGACAGCGCCATGCAGTTGGGACTTCCGGAGGCGAGAATACCTCTTGCGGATGCTGTGATTCTTCTTGCCACGGCTCCGAAGTCAAACAGCGGAATTTGCGCTATAGACGCAGCTCTTGACGATATAAGAAAAGGCAACGCCGGCGACATACCCGCATATCTTCAGGACGGACATTACAGCGGCGCAAATAAGCTTGGAAAAGCGGACGGATACAAGTATCCTCATTCTTTCCCCGATTCATGGGTTGACCAGCAGTACCTTCCCGACAATCTTAAAGACAGGGTGTATTACGTTGCGGGAAAAAACAAGCTTGAACAGGCCGCAAAAGAGCATTGGACCCTTATCAAAAACAAGCACAAAAAGTGACTGCGCGCTAAAATACCGTTTCTATTGATCTCGGGCAGCATTCGGGGGAGTATCTCCAACGTCTTATCCTGCCGCTTGTTATAAAGTATTTAAGCGGCTTCTTCTCGGCGGGAACGCTTTCGCTCGAATCTACTATGATGAGCTTGATTTTCATCTTTTGCGGGTTGATCGATTTTATGTATACGCTTGCCGATTGACCTACAGCCACATTCGCACCCGGCTCGGCAAGCCCTGCAAGATTAGGAGCAAGCTCGACAAATATTCCGTAGCTCTCAACGCTTCGTATGATTCCGCTCACCGTCTCACCGGCGCAGAACATGTCTGCGTTTTCAAGCCATGTTCCGAGCAGCTCCTTGTGTGTGATATAATACATGTCCTTGTCGCATCGCTTAAATACAACCTTTATCATCTGGTCGATGTCGAACCTGTCTGCCGGAGATGATATTCTTGATACGGATATCTCATCTATGGAAATCATCGATGGAATGCCGCAGCCGATGTCTACAAAGCATCCGAACGGCTCTATGTGAGTCACCCTTGCGTCGATTACATCGCCGGGCACAAGCTGTGAGAGGTAATTGTCTATGCACATTTTTTGTGCGTCGCTCCTCGAAAGCAGGGCAACAGTTTCGCCGTTTCTTTCGCAAAGCTCTTTGACCACAAAGCATACGGCCTTTCCGACTCTTGAAATTATGGCTATGTCCTTTGTCTTGCCCTCTTTGACGCCTATACACGCCTCTTCTCGCGGCATGTATCCTTTTATGCAAGGCAGATTGACGACAAGGTCATGCTCTTTTGTACACATCTCGGCTTTAGCTTCAAGTATTATGCCGTTTTCCATCGCAAAAGCAAGGGATGAAACGTTGTTTAAGTACCTGTTATTTTCGAGGGTATTTATCAATGAGCCTTCCGGCAGATATCTAACCATTTCAGCAACCCGTCCTTTCATTTTGCGATAAATCCGCATCGGGACTTACCTGTATAACTGATTCATAATATGTTTTGACGATTGAGTATATAACCTTGCCATGTGGGTAATGCTGTGATATAATATGCCTTGAGTTGCGGTAAAAAGTATCGATTTATAGGGGCGTGAGAAGCTTGGATATTCAAAAAGGCGATATACTTACTATGAAAAAGAACCACCCGTGCGGCAAAAGCGAAGCAAATAAAATGCTTGTTTTGCGCTCCGGCATGGATTTTAAGCTGAGATGCTTAGGCTGCGGACATGAATTTATGATTCCGCGCGTCAAGGCTGAAAAAAATATAAAATCCGTTGATTCTCACGCAAGAGAGATAAAATAATTTACAGATAAAAGGATGATATGAATGTTTGAAAAGCTGGAGGCTCTGTCTGACAGGTATAATGAGATAAATGAGCGTTTGATGATGCCTGAAACGGTGAACAATAACGCTGTGTACAGAGAGCTTATGAAGGAATATACCCAGCTTACGCCGATCATAGAGACATATAAAAAATATAAAAGCGCGCAGGCTGCTCAGGAAGAAGCATTGGAGCTGATGCACACCGAGACGGATAAGGATATGAAGCAGATGGCCGAGGATGAGTACCTTGAGTCAAAGGAGAACATATCAAAATACGCCGATGAGCTTAAAATAATGCTTTTGCCCAAAGACCCCAACGATTCAAGAAACGTAATTATAGAAATCAGAGCGGGAGCGGGCGGAGAAGAGGCAGCTTTGTTTGCAAACTCACTGTTTCGCATGTATACTATGTACGCAGAATCAAAGCATTGGAAAACGGAAATTTTAAACGTGAACCGCACAGAGCTTGGCGGAATAAAAGAGGTTGAGTTTTCGGTTGAAGGCACCGGTGCATACTCACGCCTAAAGTATGAAAGCGGAGTCCACAGAGTTCAAAGAGTGCCCGAAACCGAGTCGCAGGGCAGAATACAAACCTCCACAGCCACGGTGGCCGTGCTGCCGGAGGCGGAAACCGTAGAGTTGAATATAGACGACAAGGATCTTAAAATAGACGTGTTCAGGGCGTCGGGAGCGGGCGGACAGCATATAAACAAAACCGAATCGGCAGTGAGAATCACGCACATCCCGACCGGCATGGTCGTAGAATGCCAGGACGAAAGAAGCCAGCAAAAAAATAAAGAAAGAGCCATGAAGGTCTTGTGTGCAAGACTGCTTGAGCTGAAACAGCAGGAGCAGGATAAAGCCATAGCAGGTGAGAGACGCTCGCAAATCGGAACGGGCGACAGATCGGAAAAAATCCGCACCTATAACTTTCCCGACGGAAGAGTAAGCGACCACCGCATAGGCTTGACGCTTTACAAGCTCGACAGCATACTCGACGGATCGCTTGATGAGCTGATAGATGCGCTTGCGACCGCGGATCAGGCGGCAAAGCTTGCCAAGCTCGAAAGCAGCGCAGGAGGCATGTAATGAACACGCTTTTATTAGGATGCTCAGACAATGACCTCAAGACGGCAGCAGACCTTTTGAGACAGGGCGAGGTGGTTGCAATCCCCACAGAAACGGTTTACGGACTTGCGGCAAACGCATATGACGACACCGCCGTGAGAAAGGTTTTTGCAGCTAAGGGCAGACCGTGCGACAACCCTCTCATAGTACATATTTCGAACCTTGATATGATAAAAGATATCGCAGCCGATTTTCCCGACATAGCAAAAAGATGCGCTGATGAGTTTTGGCCCGGACCGCTTACAATGATACTTCCCAAAACGGATAAAATCCCGCTTGTTACGAGCGGAGGACTTGACACAGTGGGCATACGCTTTCCTTCAAATGCAGTTGCAAACAAAATCATAAGCCTTTGCGGATTTCCTCTTGCAGCGCCGTCTGCAAACCTTTCCGGAAGTCCAAGTCCCACAAATGCCGAACGCGTAATGCAGGATATGAACACAAGAATATCTGCCGTTGTGGACGGCGGAGAGTCGGATGTCGGTGTAGAATCCACCGTCATATCCTTCGACGGCGACGGGATAAGGATACTGCGGCCGGGAGAAATATCATATGAGATGCTTAAAACTGTTTCCGATAAAGTTTCTATCGATGAGGGCGTGACTTCTAAGCTTCCCGAAAATGCAAAAGTCCGTTCGCCGGGAATGAAGTACAAGCATTACGCTCCGGCTGCAAACGTCATTTTAATAGACGCCGACACCGAGGACTTTAAAAAATATGTCCAAAGCCATAAATGTGATGGCTGCTACTGCCTCATATTTGACGAGTCGGACGCCGTGGACGGCGTGCCGTACCTGACTTACGGAATAACATCTGAAGAGCAGGCGCATTACCTGTTTGAAAGACTGAGACAGTTTGATGAGCTGGGGGCAAAAACGGTATACGCAAGATGCCCTTCACAGACTGGCGTCGGTCTTGCGGTTTATAACAGGATACTTCGCAGCGCGGGATTTAACCTGATAACCCTAAGAAAGAACAGCTAAAGTATCTTACCTTGAAAGGACACTTATATGAGTCTATCTGACAATGTGTATATAATAGGTCTTACCGGTCAAAGCGGGGCAGGCAAGTCAACAGTGAGCAAGATTTTTTCGCAGAACGGTCTGCCGGTGATAGATGCCGACTGCATTTCAAGAGAAGTGTCCCGCGGTGATGATTTTTTAAAAGAGACAGCAGAGCTTTTTTCGGATTGCGTTGCCGGCGGAAAGCTCGATCGCAGAAAGCTTGCATCAATAGTCTTTAACGATCCCCAAAAGCTGTTAAGCTATACGAACATCATCTATCCGTACATAAC
>DDJI01000005.1:0-45918 GCA_002338885.1 Ruminococcus sp. UBA1828
AAGGTGCCGCCGCCCAGGTCATAGACCATGATCTTCTGCTCGGATTCCTTGTCCAGGCCGTAGGCCAGCGCCGCAGCCGTGGGCTCGTTGATGATCCGCTTCACATCCAGACCGGCAATTTTACCGGCGTCCTTGGTGGCCTGACGCTGGGAATCGGAGAAATAAGCGGGAACGGTGATCACCGCCTCGGACACCGGGCCGCCCAGGTAAGCCTCCGCATCCGCCTTCAGCTTCTGCAAAATCATCGCCGAGATCTCCTGGGGCGTGTAGCTCTTGCCGTCCACAGTCACCTTGTAATTGGTGCCCATGTGGCGCTTGATGGAAGCGATGGTGCGGTCGGCGTTGGTCACGGCCTGGCGCTTTGCCACCTGTCCTACCATCCGCTCCCCGTTCTTTGCAAAGGCAACCACAGATCCCTCTGACGGTTCTATAACGCCCAAGTCGCTTAGGTCGCCCTATGCGTTCATGCTCAAGGACGGAAAGTACTGCATAGTTGCCGTTAGAACCGAAGGAGACGGAAGTCCCGACCCTCAAAGCCGCGGCTGCGCATTGATTGCCGTGACGGAGGACTTTTTGCACTACGACGAGTTAGGACTTGTAAAGCTCTGCGACGAGGACATAACAAGTGTCCGCGGAAAGCTTTGCCGCGGCTGCGGATCATACAAGATATTCTTTGAAACCGCATCTGAGCGTGGAAAGTGCCAAATAGACGACGTATATTCCCTCACTGCAGTGCCTGTCGGCGAGTGCGAGCACAAAGCTGAGGGCGGATGCGCTCATCACGACCACGGCGAAGGCGGATGCGCTCATCACCACAGCGAGGGCGGATGCCACTCACAGTACCCCATGACAATGACGATAGGTGGAGAAACCGCAACGGTGTTCTGCGAGGTAGAGGTATCGGACGAGATTGCCAAAAAGCTTGAAAGAAAGCTCATCACCCCGAAAAATATTGCGGTAAGCTTCCCTTCCGAGGTCACCTGCTCGTCAGAAGAAGAGCTTTGCAAGATTTTCGCACAAGCCGATTACTCCGACGGTTCAACCGATACAAAGCGCGTAAAGTGGAATCTTGAAGGTGTGGATTTTGCAAAGTCCGGCAGGTATGAAATAACCGGAGAGCTTGTTCAGCCGCATTATGAGTTCCCGATAGCCATAAACCGCGCAGACCCGTGCGTCGCAAAGTGGAACGGAAAGTACTACTTCATAGCGACAAACGACGCAGACGGCAACCATACGCTTTACATCCGCTGCGCAGACAGCATACCGGAGCTTGTTGACGCAGAAGAGGTGCTTTTGCTCGATTCAAACACATATGAGGGCATAGGCGGACTGCTCTGGGCGCCGGAGTTTCACGAGATAAACAGCAGGCTGTACATCTTCCACGGGGCAACGCCCGGCGAGTTCTTCCGCGAGGAAAGCCACCTGATGGTTCTCAAGGAAGGCGGAGACCCCATGAACAGAAACGACTGGTCGCAAACAAGGCGTGTCACCAAAAAGGACGGCTCCGACCTGTGCGAGGCGGGAAAGGTCATAACTTTGGACATGACATGCTTTGAGTGGGAGTCGGAGTATTATGTGGTGTGGTCTCAAAGGCAGTTTGTACCCAAGGATCTCGGCGCGTGGCTGTATATTGCAAAGCTTGACCCGAGTGACCCGTGGAAGCTGCTCACCGACCCCGTCATACTTTCAAAGCCGGATTACGGCTGGGCAAACAACCACACTCTTGTTGACGAAGGCCCGTTTGCTCTTATTAGAGGCGACAAGATATATCTCAGCTTCTCGAGTGCGCTTGTCGATGCGACATACTGCGTGGGACTTCTGACTATAGAAAGAGGAAAGGACCTTTTGGATCCCGCGGCATGGGTCAAGACAAACTACCCGCTTTTGACTTCAAGGAGCGTCGAGGGCGAATACGGTCCCGGACACAACGCATACGTGACCGACGACGACGGCAAGGTATGGAACACCTATCACGCAAGGCCGGGAGTTGACGGCCCCAGATCGAGCGGCATAAGAAGAGTTCACTTTGACATATACGGCGAGCCTGTTCTCGACGTCACGGAGGAGCTTGACATAAAGCCCGAGCTTAAGACCGTAAAGACCACTTTGATTGTAAAGTAAAAGCAAGTTAATATAAAATAAAATCGTAAGCGAATTCGCAGGCGCATTTTGCTTGCGTCAGGATGGGAGGAAAAACAAAATGATGTATGCTCCGAAGCCCCGAAGCCGCGAAATATGCGATATAAAGCTGTCGGATGGCGTTTTGTACCTTTATTCCGAAGCGGGCGTGCACAGGATAGAGCCGTATGCCGAGGATATTGCAAGAGTCAGCTACGCCGAATCGGAGTTTTCCGACTCGGAAAAGCCGGGCGTGATACTTTTATCCACGCAGGACGCACGTTCAAAGTGGGTCTTAAACGAGACGGACAGCGAGGTGCTTTTCGGATCCGGCAAGCTGCTCATATCGGTAGACAAAAAGAGCGGATCGTATAAATACTACGACGGCTCAGGCGAGCTTTTGCTTGCGGAAAGAGAGCGGGACGCAAAGGAGCTTGACCGGTTCGAGGCGTTTAAGACTGCGGCATCAAAGGTTGAAACGGTCAAGACCGCCGACGGAGAAAAGAAGGTTGTCACCGGCGGCGACAAAATATCCTGCGGAAGCTTTTATCACACAAGGATGCACCTTTGCTGGCAGGACAAAGAAGCCCTTTACGGCTTGGGACAGCATGAAGAGGGATTCATGAACCTGCGCGGCAAGACGGTGTATGTATATCATGCGAACAGAAAAATCGGCGTGCCGATGCTCGTGTCGTCAAAGGGATACGGCATACTCATCGACACGTACAGCCCGATGATACTTAACGACAACGAGTACGGCAGCTACATATACACCGAAGTCGACAACCAAATGGACTACTACTTTATGAACGGCGGAACGCCGGACGGAGCTGTCGCGTGCTACCGCAGGCTGACGGGCAAAGCGGCGCTGCTGCCAAAGTGGGCGTTCGGATACTGGCAGTCGCGTGAAAGATACGAGAGCTTTGATGAGATCATAAACACCGTCAAGGAGTTTGACAGAAGGAATATGGGCATAGACTGCATAGTTCAGGACTGGTGCTCATGGCCCGACGGACAGTGGGGACAAAAGTCATTTAACCCCGTCACGTATGCAAATCCGGATGAAAAGCTGTCCGAGCTTCACTCCTCGGGGGTAAAGTTCATGCTCTCAATCTGGCCGAATCCCTGTGCCGGAGGCCCCGATTACGAAGAGTTTAAAAACGCAGGGCTGATGCTTGAAACGGATGACTACTACAACGCCTTTGACGAAGACGCAAGAAAGCTTTACTGGCAGCAGGTATACAAAAACCTGTACAGCCACGGCGTTGACGCATGGTGGTGCGACAGCAGCGAACCGCTCACACCCGAGTGGAACCACGTAGTCCGCCGCGAGCCGGGCAGAGCGTATGAAGAGTACATCGACACCGCAAAAGAGCGCTTTGACTGCGATAAAATGAACGAATACCCGTTCTGGCATGCAAAGACACTCTACGACGGAATGCGTCAGACCACATCAAGCAAGCGAGTCGTCAACCTCACAAGATGCGCGTACACCGGTCAGCAAAGGTTATCCTGCGTGCTTTGGTCGGGAGACATAAGCGCATCGTGGGACACCTTCCGCAGACAGATAGCCGCGGGACTCAACTTCTGTGCCTCGGGACTTCCCTACTGGACAACCGACATCGGCGGATTCTTTGTGAAGAACTCTGTCAACTGGTACTGGAAAGGCGACTACGACAACACAACCTCCGATCCCGACTACAGGGAGCTGTATGTGAGATGGTACCAGTGGGCAACATGCCTGCCGGTGTTCCGCGCTCACGGAACAGACTGCCCGAGAGAGCCGTGGGCATTTGAGGACAGTGCGGATATGAGCTGCTATGATGCGCTTGTAAAGGCAAATCACTTCCGCTATATGCTCCTGCCATACATATACTCCACTGCGGCGCAGGCGTATTTCTCAGACGGATCGATAATAAAGCCGCTCGGATTTGAGTTTAGCGACGATGAAAACGTCCTCGACATAAAGGATCAGTACATGTTCGGAAAATCTTTGATGGTCTGCCCGATAACCTGCCGCAGAGGCAGCGACGGTTACGCCGAGAGAAAAGTATACCTGCCAAAGGGCGGATGGTACGACATGAAGAGCAAAAAGTACTACGACGGCGAGCAGTACATCAGCGTAAAAGCCGCGATAGACGAAATGCCGATATTTGTCCGCGAGGGCAGCATAATCCCCCTGGCTGAGTTTAAAACAAGAACCCGACCCAAGGACGACATAAAGCTGATTGTATTCGGAGGCAAGGACGCGGAGTTTGATCTTTACGAGGATGCCGCAGACGGATACGGATATGAAAACGGCGAGTACGGCTTCAGCCGCATCAGATGGAATGACGAAAAAGCATGCCTTGAATGTGACGGCGACGCAGAGCTTAACTTTGAAGTGGTATCCCGCGGCAAATAATGTAATGTTAAATGTGCACAACCCGACAGTTTTTCTGTCGGGTTTTTCTTTCACAAAACCATTATCTTTTTTTCGATAAAACGGCACACAAAAGCGCGTGAATGTGATATAATGATTAAGAATGCGATAGAGCTTAATAGTAACAATCATACATAAAAAGATAAATGTTTGGGAGAGTAATTTATCATATGAATACATACCGTGCAGGAATAGACATAGGAAGTACAACAGTAAAGCTTGTGATACTCGATGAGCAGGACAATATAATATACGGCGAGTACCGCCGCCACTGCGCGCAGATACAATCTGCACTTGGCGAGCTTCTCGAGGATGCAAAGGCCAAGCTCGGGGATTTCAAGCTTAAACTGAAGGTTACCGGTTCCGGTTCAATAAACATAGGAAAGGCGCTCGGGATACCGTTTGTTCAGGAGGTTGCCGCGGTTGCGACAACGCTTGAGCGGCTTGCCCCGCAGACGGACGTTGCCATCGAGCTTGGCGGAGAGGATGCAAAGATAATATACTTCCGCGGTGGGCTTGATGAGAGAATGAACGGCGTGTGCGCCGGAGGAACGGGATCGTTTATAGACCAGATGGCGTCTCTTTTGCAGACCGACGCCTCGGGACTCAACGAGCTTGCCCGCGACTACAAGAGAATATACCCCATAGCCGCAAGATGCGGAGTGTTTGCAAAGACTGACATACAGCCGCTGATAAACGACGGCGCGGAAAAAGCAGATATAGCCGCGTCGATTTTTCAGGCGGTAGTCAACCAGACCATATCGGGACTTGCATGCGGCAAGCCTATACGAGGCTGCGTTGCATTTTTGGGCGGCCCGCTTCACTTCCTGCCCGAGCTGAAAAAGGCGTTTATAAGAACGCTCAGGCTCACGCCGGAAAACGTAGTCGACCCGGACAATTCTCACCTGTTCCCTGCCATGGGCGCTGCGCTTGAAAGCGCGGATGCGCCTCAAATCATGCCTGCGGAGCTGATAGCAAGGCTTCACAGCGGAATACACATGGAGTATGAGCTTAAGAGGCTTGAGCCTTTGTTTGCATCTAAAGAGGAGTACGACGAGTTTTGCGAGCGCCATTCAATGGCGGTTGTAAAAAAAGCAAAGCTTGAGGACTACAGCGGAAACTGCTTTTTGGGCATAGATGCAGGCTCCACCACGACAAAGCTTGCGCTTATAGGCGAGGACGGACAGCTTTTGTTCTCATATTACGCAAACAACCTCGGCTCCCCCGTGCAAACTGCGATAAACGCCATGGCAGAGCTTGGCAAGAGGCTGCCCGAAACGGCTAAAATCGTTCGCTCCTGCTCCACGGGATACGGCGAGACGCTTTTAAAATCTGCGTTTTCGCTCGACATGGGCGAGGTAGAAACCATAGCCCACTGCACCGCCGCGTCGTTCTTTGACCCGCAGGTGGACTGCGTTTTGGACATCGGCGGACAGGACATGAAGTGCATAAAGCTCAAAAACGGCTCCGTTGACACCATCATGCTGAACGAGGCGTGCTCGTCCGGCTGCGGATCGTTTATAGAAAACTTTGCGCAGTCGCTCGGATACACCGCTCAGGAGTTTGCCGAAAAGGCGCTCTTTGCAGAGCATCCGATAGACCTCGGCACAAGGTGCACGGTGTTCATGAACTCAAACGTAAAGCAGGCGCAAAAAGAAGGCGCAACCGTAGAGGACATCTCGGCGGGACTTGCGTACTCGGTTATAAAGAACGCGCTGTTTAAGGTTATAAAGATTGCGAGCGCAGAGGAGTTAGGCGACAACATAGTTGTGCAGGGCGGAACGTTTTTGAACAAAGCGGTTTTGAGGGCGTTTGAAAAGATATCCGGAGCGCAGGTTGTCTGCCCCGATATTTCGGGCATCATGGGAGCTTTCGGTGCGGCGCTGATTGCAAAGGACAACTACACCGGTCAGCCGTCCTCCATGCTCTCGATACCTCAGATACTCAATCTGACATACACCACCACGACAACCCACTGCAAGGGCTGCTCAAACAACTGCATGCTCACCATAAACACGTTTTCCGGAGGAAGAAAGCACATAACCGGAAACCGCTGTGAAAAGGGCTTGGGAGGACAGGTGACAGGCGAAAAAGGCCCGAACGTCATCGACTACAAGCTAAAAAGGATATTTGACTATCCCCCGCTTGAGGACGCCCCGCGCGGCGAAATAGGTATACCCAGAGTGCTTAACATGTATGAGAACTACCCGTTTTGGGCGACGTTCTTCAAGGCGCTCGGCTTTAAAGTGGTCTTGTCCCCAAAGTCAAGCCACAAAATATACGAGCTTGGCATGGAGAGCATACCCTCAGAATCGGAGTGCTACCCGGCAAAGCTCTCGCACGGTCACGTTCAGTGGCTTATTGACAACGGCGTAAAGACGATATTCCACCCGTGCGTGTTCTATGAGCACCAGGAGTATGCCGGAGCGCAAAACCACTACAACTGCCCGATAGTAATTTCCTATCCGGAAAACCTAAAGAACAACGTCGAGGCGATTGTAAACGGCGACGTAAAGTATATCCGTCCGTTCATAGCGTTTACCGACGAAAACACCGCCCGCGACAGGCTTATTGACGTCTGCCGCAAGGAGTGGGACATACCGGAAAGCGAAGTTGCAAACGCAGTCAAGCTTGCATGGCAGGAACAGCACAACGCCAAGGCGGACATACGTGAGGCGGGAAAGAAAGCTCTTAAGTGGATGGAGCAAAACCACAAGTACGGCATAGTCCTTGCGGGAAGGCCTTACCACATCGACCCTGAAATAAACCACGGCATACCGCAGATGATTTCGGAATACGGTCTTGCCGTTTTGTCAGAGGACAGCCTGCCGATAAACTTCTCCCCCGACAANNCCGCTCAGGGTCACCGACCAGTGGGTGTACCATTCAAGGCTTTACGCAGCGGCGGAATTTGTAAGGCAAAGAGACGACCTTGAGCTTGTGCAGCTCAACTCCTTCGGATGCGGACTTGACGCCGTGACCACCGACCAGGTGTCGGAGATACTTGAGTGCAGCAACAAGCTTTACACTGTCTTGAAGATAGACGAGGTCAGCAACCTCGGTGCGGCGAGAATAAGGATAAGAAGTCTTTTGTCTGCGATGAACCAGCGCAACAGGCGCGGAATCACAGCCAAGCCTCAAAGCGCCGCATATCACAGGGCGCAGTTTACATCCGAGATGCGCCGCGAAGGATACACAATTCTTTGCCCGCAGATGAGCCCCATACACTTTGACATTTTGGAGCCGGTCTTCAGAAAGTACGGATACAACATAGTCATCCTCGACAACGACAACCGCTCCGCGATAGACACGGGACTCAGGTTTGTAAACAACGACGCCTGCTTCCCGTCAATAACGGTGGTAGGTCAGATAATGGAGGCTATACTCTCCGGAAAATACGACACCGACCACCTTGCGGTTATCATGAGCCAGACGGGCGGCTGCTGCCGTGCGAGCAACTATGTGGGCTTTATACGCCGTGCGCTTGAAAAGGTAAACTTAGGTCACATACCGATAATATCCCTAAACGCAAACGGCATGGAGAAAAACGAAGGCTTCAAGCTCTCCCCCGCCCTTATCCTTGCAGCCGGAAAAGCGGTTGTATACGGCGACCTGCTCATGAGGTGCCTGTACAAGACGCGCCCCTATGAGGCTGTAAAAGGCTCCGCAAACGCACTTCACGAAAAGTGGAGAAAGATAGCGATTGACTCACTTGTAGACTCAAAGAGCAAATACGGCTACGGCGACGTATGCCGCGGAATAGTAAACGATTTTGACAACCTAAGGCTCAACGAGGATCTCAAGAAACCGAGGGTGGGCATAGTCGGCGAAATACTTGTAAAGTACATGCCGCTTGCAAACAACCGCCTTGTGGATCTGCTTGAAAACGAAGGTGCGGAGGCGGTCGTCCCCGATTTGATGGACTTCCTCAACTACAGCGTGTACAACGGAATTTACAAGCACAAGTTCTTAGGAACGAGCTTTGCATCTTCGGCGGTGGCAAAGCTTTGCGTCAGGGCGATAAGGCTTTTGCGCTCGCCGGCAATCAAGGCTCTTAAAAACAGCAAGAGATTTGAGCCGCCTATCAAGATAGAGCAGATCGCGCAGTATGCCAAGCCGATAATATCTTTGGGAAACCAGTACGGCGAAGGATGGCTTCTGACCGGCGAAATGGTAGAGCTTATACGCTCCGGCGTGCCGAACATAGTGTGCATACAGCCCTTTGCATGCCTGCCAAACCACGTAGTCGGAAAGGGAGCGATAAAGGCGCTGAAGAAGATGTACCCCGAGGCAAACGTGGTTGCGGTAGACTACGACCCGGGAGCGTCGGAGGTAAACCAGTTCAACCGCATAAAGCTCATGCTTTCAACCGCAACAAAGCGGCTTGGGGCGAGCGTCGCAAAGGATGCCGGCGCCGCCACAAAAGAAAGCTCGGAAAGCTATGCCGGTGTCAGTCATTCCGAAAGCGTCAAGCACGCCGAAAAGGTAAACGTTTAAAAATTTATACGCGACACATAAAAAGCGCGGCAAACCGATTATGTTGGCTTGCCGCGCTTTATTTTGCGCCCGTTTAATTACATGTACATCTTCATTGAATTTTTGACCATTGCGTTGACGAAGTTCATCACCTCGTTGCGGTCGTACTTCTGATAGCCATCGACAACCGTCTGCATAAGCCCGTTTGAAAGGCAGGTAAAAAGCATCTCAAGCTCGTTATCGCTCGCCTTCTTTAAGTAGTTTCGCCAGTTTTCTATGCTGCTGTCGTGGGCTATAGCAACCATCCTGTGCAAAAGAGATTGATTTGTGTTCGCAAATATAAGCGCTCTGCAAAGGTCAATGTTCTTATCAATTATATCGTAAATCGCCACGACAAGCTGCCTTACGTCCAAGCCGTCTATATAGGAAAGCGACTTCTCAAACTCCGAGATAAACTCGTTTTCTATCTGCTCAAGCAGGTCAAAGCAGTCGGCATAGTGCGAATAAAATGTCGCGCGGTTTATCTGCGCAATTTCGCACACCTCTTTGACGGTTATCTTGTTTATCGGCTTGTGCTCCAAAAGCCCCAAAAGCGTAGACTTGAGCACCTGCTTTGTATACCTCACCCTTGCGTCCGTTTTCATTATACCACCCGTCCTCGCATTCTTTTTTTCCGCCGCATGCGGCTTGTCAAAAAAATTTTATAAATAATCAACGAATTTCTCGATTTTGATTAGTATCTATCAAACTATCCAAAGCTGATGGTTGGATTATTCGTCACAATGTATTATAATATAATTGTGAAAGAAAATCAACACCTGTACACATATTTCACACATAAAAAAACAAAGGAGGACGCTTAAATGTATAACTACAGTGAATACTACGTAACCGGAGCAACCGGTTTTTTGGGAAGCCACGTTGTAAAAGAGCTGATAAAGTGCGGCGAAAAAGTAAACGCACTTGTCTTGCCGAACGACAAGCACAGGTCTGAGCTGCCTGACAGCGTAACCGTGACGGCGGGCGACGTCACGGACATAGATTCAATATACGCATGGCTTAAAAACGCCGAACATCCCTGCTGTTTAATACACTGTGCGGGAATAGTGTCGATAGCGACCTCCCCCGGTCCGATGCTTGAGAAGGTCAACGTTGGCGGAACAAAAAACATCATTAAGGCGTGCAAGGAGATGTCTGTTGACAGACTTGTGTATGTCAGCTCGGTGCACGCGATACCGGAGCTTAAGGACGGAAAAACCACGACCGAGGTGTCAAGCTTTTCTGCGGACAAGGTTGACGGCGCGTATGCAAAGAGCAAGGCAAAGGCAACAGCCGCAGTTTTGGCTGCGATTAAAGACGGTCTGAACGCATGCATAGTGCACCCATCCGGAATAATAGGCCCGAACGACAGCTCGTGCGGAAACATCGCAAAGATGCTGATAGCGTACTGCAAGGGAAAGCTGCCGCTGTCGGTAAAGGGCGGGTATGATTTTGTCGACGTCCGCGACGTTGCGCACGGAGTTGTAGAGTGCTGTCGGGAAGGCCGCGCCGGCGAATGTTATATACTTTCCGGCGAGTTTGCTACGGTTGACGAAATCATAGGTGAGGCAAGCCGCATGACAAAGGTGAGAAAGCCTTTGTTCAATCTCCCCCTCAAGCCAGTGATGCTGATTGCAAAGCTTGTGGAAAAGATGAAGAGAAAGAGCACCACTCCGTTCTTCACGCCGTACTCGATAGCCGTTTTGGGCGCAAACGCAAACTTTTCTCATGCAAAAGCCACAAGGGAGTTGGGATACTCTCCAAGGCCGTTGAAGGAAACGGTGAGCGACACCGTAAAATGGATCAAGGACAAGTATATTAAGCATTCAAAAAGCTCAAAGGACGCAAACAACTGATAAAAGCCGGCGCTTTCTTATGCGCTGCCATATCCGAAACAGCAAAGCAGCAGAGCCGAGGACGATTGTTCCTCGGCTTTACTGCTTGGATGCGCTTTGCAAATGAATTGCGCTGAAAACCGCGGTTTTTGATACAGGCATGTTGCGCTTTTTGCGGCGGCGTGTTATTCTTTATATAACAAATGTACGGGGGTGTTTTTTGTGAAAATATCTAAGCTTATTGCCCTTGCGCTCGCTGCGGCGCTGTCTGTGACGTACGCATCATCGTGTGCTGCGGGCGAAAATCCGCCGCAGTCTCAAGATGGCGCAAGCGTTTCGGCGACTGATGACGCCTTGGAAACAAGGATGAGTGCCATGGAAATTGCGCAGGACATGGGCATAGGGATAAACCTGGGCAACACCTTTGACGCATACTATGAGGACAAGCAAAGGACTTCAAGCGGCGCACAGATAATCGGAGACAACACGCCGACCAACTATGAAACATGCTGGGGCAGTGTACAAACTACAAAGGAAATAATAGATGCGTTTAAGGACGCAGGCTTTAACACCATCAGAATACCTGTATACTGGGGAAACATGATGGAGGAGGACGGCACATACACAATAAGCGAGGACTACATAGCACGCGTTGCCGAAGTCGCGCAGTGGGTGCTCGACGATGAGATGTACTGCGTGATAAACATGCACCACTACGACGGGCACATACTGACGGCGCTTGAGCCGGACGAGGCGCTTGAGGTTGTGGACACGCTTTGGACGCAGATTGCGGAGTACTTCAAGGACTACCCTGACAAGCTGGTACTTGAGGGGTTCAACGAAAGCCTTGGCAGCACGCCGTCATACATCCTATACACAGAGGACGAGCTTTTCGAGTATGTCAATGAGCTTAACAGCACCTTTGTAAACGCCGTGAGGAGCACCGGTTCTGAAAACGCCGACAGAATGCTCATCATATCCGGCTACAACACAAACATAGACAAGACAACCGACCCTCGTTTTACGCTCCCCGCCGACACGGCGGACGACAGGCTTATGGTTTCGGTTCACTATGTCGACAATGCCATGTACTGGTCAAATCAGCTCGGCACGCAGCAGTGGTACGACTACAGCATAAGTCAGTGCGAGCTTCTTAAATCTGCGTTTTCGGACAAAGGCATACCGGTGTTTATAGGCGAGTGCACATCTGTCAAGTCGTACAACAGTCCGGACAGGATACCTTCGGGCGCTATATACTCTGATCCGCTAAAGATGTTCAAAACCGAGATGGACATAATAACCGACTACGGTTTTGTGCCGGTTGTATGGGACACGGCGAACGACTGGTTCAACCGCTCGGAATGCAGGTTCAACAGCGCCGAGGACGGGGATGCGGTCAAGGACATCGCGCAAAAAATATCAGATCGCAGCGCATGATAATAAGCAAATAAGCAGCAAAAAAGCGGAGCAGGACAAATCCTGTTCCGCTTTTTATTACAAAGTTGCAGCTTTGCACATTTGCGCCGATTGCGCCGTCTGTGCCCTTGTGCCCTTTATGCCTCTACGCCTTTGCGCCGAGGATTAAGCCTTCATAGCTTCCTCAACAGCAACTGCACAAGCAACGGTAGCGCCAACCATTGGGTTGTTGCCCATACCGATAAGTCCCATCATCTCAACGTGAGCGGGAACGGATGAAGAGCCGGCGAACTGGGCGTCGGAGTGCATTCTTCCCATGGTATCGGTCATGCCGTAGCTGGAAGGTCCTGCTGCCATGTTGTCGGGGTGAAGTGTTCTTCCCGTTCCTCCTCCGGATGCAACGGAGAAGTACTTGACGCCGTTCTCATTGCACCACTTCTTATATGTTCCCGCAACGGGGTGCTGGAATCTGGTGGGGTTGGTGGAGTTTCCGGTGATGGAAACGCCTACGTTCTCAAGCTTCATTATTGCAACGCCCTCGGGAACGTTGTCAGCGCCGTAGCACTTTACGTCTGCTCTGGGTCCGTTGGAGTAAGCCTTTGTGTAGACAACCTTTACCTCTTCGGTGAAGGGATCAAACTCTGTCTCAACATATGTGAATCCGTTGATTCTTGAGATTATGAAAGCGGCGTCCTTGCCAAGTCCGTTGAGTATAACTCTAAGGGGCTTAACTCTTACCTTGTTCGCGTTAAGAGCGATCTTGATAGCGCCCTCAGCTGCCGCAAACGACTCATGTCCGGCAAGGAAGCAGAAGCACTCGGTGTCCTCGGACAGAAGCATCTTGCCAAGGTTTCCGTGGCCCAAACCAACCTTACGGTTTTCAGCTACAGAGCCGGGTATGCAGAATGACTGAAGTCCTATTCCGATAGCAGCCGCAGCGTCGGCAGCCTTTGTGCAGCCCTTCTTGATAGCTATTGCGCAGCCTACAGTGTATGCCCAAACAGCGTTTTCAAAGCAGATAGGCTGAGTCTCTCTTACAATTTTATCGCAGTCAATTCCCTTTGCTAAGGTGATTTCCTTGCACTCCTCAACGGAAGAAATGCCGTACTCGGCAAGTACAGAATTGATCTTGTCAATTCTTCTCTCGTAATTTTCAAATAAAGCCATGCTCTTATCCTCCTATTACTGCTTACGGGGGTCGATATACTTGACAGCATCGTCAAATCTGCCGTAGTGACCCATAGACTTGTTGTATGCGGTTGTAGGATCGTCGCCCTTCTTGATGAAGTCAGTCATCTTGCCCAAGGATACGAACTCATAGCCTATTACCTGGTCGTCCTCGTCAAGAGCCATTCTTGTGACGTAGCCCTCAGCCATTTCAAGGTATCTTACGCCCTTTGCCTTCGTGCCGTACATGGTTCCTACCTGGCTTCTTGTTCCCTTTCCCAAGTCCTCAAGACCTGCACCTATGGAAAGTCCATCCTCTGAGAATGCAGACTGAGATCTTCCGTAAGCTATCTGAAGGAACAGCTCGCGCATTGCGGTGTTTATGGCGTCGCATACGAGGTCGGTGTTAAGCGCCTCCAAAACGGTCTTTCCGGGAAGAATTTCAGCAGCCATGGCCGCAGAGTGAGTCATACCGGAGCATCCGATAGTCTCAACCAAAGCTTCCTCAATGATACCGTCCTTAATGTTGAGCGAAAGCTTGCATGCGCCCTGCTGAGGTGCACACCATCCGATTCCGTGAGTAAAGCCGCAGATATCCTTGATTTCTTTAGCCTGTACCCACTTGCCCTCTTCAGGTATGGGAGCAGGTCCGTGCTTTGGGCCTTTTGCCACACAGCACATCTGTTCAACTTCGCGTGAATAATTCATAAATGTAAACTCCTTTCGATAATCGTGGAACACAGTGTTATTATACATCAGCTTATCCGTTTTGACAAGCCGTTTTGATAATCTTTTTAAGCACGTTTTATGTACGCGTGCGTTATTATGCAGGTGATATAATCACGGTGTAACGCCTGCTCGGCACGCATCACAAGTACATTTATAATTGCGGGAACTTCTCTATGTGTAACACGTCTGTTTAGCGACGCCGTGATATTTTTATATGCAGCTATATGTTTCATGCAATATTTTAAGGCTTTAAATTGTATTCAGTATAAAAGCAGATTTAAACTGCATGCCGAAAGAAAGAGAGGATGAAAATATGAAAAGCATAACTGGCGCAGCCTACACAGCGCGCGCATCAGGCGTTATAGCCAAAGCTGCCGTCGCCCTGATAGTTTCGATTTTGGTGGCAATCGGAGCATGCGTTCCCGCATCAGCAATAATTGAATACGCCGACCCGATAACATCAACTGACGTCTACGTTGTTGACGTTAGCTACAGCGATGAGACGGGAAGATACTTATTTAAGTGCGCGGCACAGCTTATCGGATACCCGAACGGATACACGCCGTTTACATTCGGCATTGAGGGCGAAAACATCACAAACGCCGACGGAAGCGCAGCATCAGAGGACGAGATACTCGCCTTTAAGACCTTGACTATCAGCTGGGACGGAATAGCGATGGAATCATATCCTCTTCAGCTCGGATTAGTATACAGCGCAGCGGGCAGTGCGCAGACATCCTTGACGCAGGACGAACAGGACGAACTTGCGGCGCTCTTTGACATGTCCGATCCGACTGAACAGGCTCCCGACTCGCCGTCGGGCGAAGACACCGACGATGCGGACATAAACCCTCCAACCGGAATTGCGATATGCACAAGCCTGACTGCGACGGCAGCGGCGACGGTTTATGTGATTTTCAACCGCAGAAAGTAACACAGCCAAACTCATATACTCCCCATACACAGCGGCGTTCGACATAGGCACGGGCGCCGCATTTTTTATGCCAAAGAAGTTTTTCGGGCCGAAAATATAAATTTTTTAAACCGAAATGATGTAAAACTTTAATATAAAACTCTTGATAACTTCAATGACATCTGTTATCCTGTTATTGATATTAAACTCGAAGGGAATGATATCTTCAATATGGATATTTCAAAGATTGCAAGCCCCGGCTCGGCTAAGGGCAAGATGATTTATCATGAAAATTTGAACGAACTTCACGTCGGAACGCTGGAACCGAGAAGCTACTTTGTCCCGTTTTCCGTCGGGCAGGATCCGTTTGCCGACAGAACATGCTCTGAGCGGTTTGAGCTTTTAAACGGCGACTGGAACTTTAAATACTATCCGAGCGTTATAGACCTCGAAAACAACTTCACCGACTCGGAGTACGACAGCACCATACCCGTGCCCTCCAACTGGCAGATTCACGGCTATGACACCGCACAGTACACAAACGTAAGCTACCCGATACCCTTTGACCCGCCCTATGTCCCCGACGACGATCCGGCGGGCGTATACTACAGAAGCTACTGCTACAAGCCGGACGGATTAAAGAGAATACTTGTCTTTGAGGGCGTTGACAGCTGCCTGTACCTTTACGTAAACGACAGCTTCGTGGGATACACTCAGGTTTCTCATGCGATGAGCGAATTTGACGTGACCCCATACCTTCGCGAAGGCGAAAACAGAATAACCGTTGCCGTTCTCAAGTGGTGCGACGGCACGTATCTTGAGGATCAGGACAAGATAAGGCTTTCGGGAATATTCCGCGATGTATACATGCTTTCCCGCCCCGAAAAAAGGCTTTGCGACTACACCGTAAAGACAATATTAAACCACGACACATGGGATGCCACGCTCAAAGTTAGCGTAAAGGGTGTGCCTGCGCATGTTGTGCTTTGCGACAAAAACGGAGCGGTGGTGTGCGAGGGCGACGCCTGCGAGGATAAGCCGTTTGAAGCGGAGGTTAAGGCGCCCGAGCTTTGGTCGGCGGAGATACCGAGCCTTTACAACCTCACAATACAGACAGACAGCGAGCTTATCGGCGAAAAAGTAGGATTTAGGGACATATGCGTAAGCGACGGCGTTCTGCTTGTAAACGGAGCGCCCGTTAAGTTCAGAGGCGTGAACCGCCACGACAGCTATGCCGACACAGGATACTATGCAAGCGTTGAGCAGATGACTCGCGACATAGTGATGATGAAGCAGTTTAACATAAACGCAGTGAGAACATCCCACTACCCCAACTCTCCCCTCTTCTACAAGCTTTGCGACGAGTACGGACTTTACGTGATAGACGAGGCGGATTACGAGGCTCACGGATGCGTCGAAGTTTACCGCGGATTTAAAGACATGTACAAAGACTACAAGGGCATATCGATGATCTCGGCGGACGAGAAATTCCAGAAAGCGGTTGTTGACAGAGGCGAAAAGCTTGTGACAAGGGATAAAAACCGCCCCTGCGTGCTGTTCTGGTCGATGGGAAATGAAGCCGGTTACGGCATAAACGTGCTCAAAGAGGCTCAGCGTGTTCGGGAGCTTGACGACACAAGGCTCTTGCATTACGAGAGCGTATGGCATGCAATAGACGACACCGAGGATGTGTTTGACGTCGTTTCAACCATGTATCCGTGGGACGGAGCTATGGAGGACTACGCCAAAAAGGGTGAGAAGCGCCCCTACATTCTTTGCGAGTACTGCCACGCAATGGGCAACGGCCCCGGAGACCTTGAGGACTACCGCGAGATGTTCTACTCAAATCCCGTTTTCTGCGGCGGTTTCATATGGGAGTGGTGCGACCACGGCATGATTATAGGATACACCGCCGACGGAAAGCCGAAGTACGGATACGGCGGAGATTTCGGAGAGCGTCATAACGACGGCAATTTCTGCATGGACGGACTCATCTACCCCGACAGAACGCCCCACACAGGTTTAAGAGAGGCAAAGCAGGTTTACCGCCCCGTGAGGGTATATCCGACAGACAAGCCGGGCGTGTTTGAGATAAAGAGCTTCTTAAACTTTGAGAACGCTCACGACTTCCTGCGTGGCACATATGAGATAACCGACTGCGGAAAGAAAATATGCGACGGCAAGTTTTCGTTTGAGCTTGCCCCGATGCAGTCAACGCTTGTAGAGATACCGGAGGCTGCGCATGCAGACGGAAAGAGCGTATACATCATGTTCAAATTCTGCGCAAAATCCGACACGGCATGGTGCAAGAAGAGCTTTGAGGTTTGCTTTGATCAGATATGCCTCAAGGAGACAAACGAAAAGACTCAGCCTGCGCCGGACGGAGGACAGATTTCCGTTTACGAGGAGCCGCTCATGGCTGTGATTAACGCCGGATCTCTGAGCTTTAAGTTTGACAAGCGTCACGGCGAGTTTTACTCCATAATAAAGGACGGAAAGGACCTCATCGACAAGCCGATATCGTTTAACTTCTTCCGTGCGCCCACCGACAACGACCCGATGAGATGGGACTGGTACAGAGCGCATTTAAACGACTACATCGTAAAGATATACGATGTGAGCATATCCGCAAACAAAGAATACGCTCAGATAGACGTAAACGAGGGCTTTGGATGGAGCCAGTATCAGCCGTTTGCAAGGGCAAAGACCGCATACAAGATATACGCAGACGGAACGCTTGACGTAATAAGCCGCCTGACCACCACAAACAAAGTGGATATGCTTCCGAGGTTCGGCATAAGGCTGTTCTTAAAGAAGTCGTTTGACACGGTGCAGTATTACGGATACGGTCCCTATGAGAGCTATATAGACAAGCACAGGGCGTCGTATGTAGGACTTTTTGAGGACAAGGTCAAGAACATGCATGAGGACTATATTCGTCCTCAGGAAAACTCATCCCACTACGGCTGCAAGTTCGCCTCCGTCACAGACGGTTTGACCACGATACGCTTTGAGGCAAAGGGCGACTTCTCCTTCAACGCAAGCGAATACACTCAAGAAGAGCTTTCGAGCAAGAGACACAACTTTGAGCTTGAAAAGTGCCCGAGCAACGTAATATGCGTTGACAGCATGATGGCCGGCGTAGGCTCAAATTCATGCGGTCCTGCGTTAAGAGACAAGTACCGCATACCTCTTCCCAACGTCGAGCTTGACATAAGGATAATGATTAAGTGATCTTTGCGGCTTAGGCCAATACAGACAAATCACGGCGCTGCCGAAAACAATTGTGTTCGGCGGCGCCGCATCACACGCATATTAAGATATGGATATGCACGCGTATCGCACACAAAAAAACATTGACTTTTAATATGCCGAGTGGTAATATAGGTATGTTGCAAAGATAAAACGCCGCTGTGGTGGAATAGGCAGACACAAGGGACTTAAAATCCCTCGCCCTTAAAGCGTACCGGTTCAAGTCCGGTCAGCGGCACCATGTCACGACAAGGCTTTTGTCGGAACAGCTGTTTAAATATTTTTGGAGGCATAGCTCAGCTGGTCAGAGCGCACGCTTCACATGCGTGAGGTCGCGGGTTCGAGCCCCTCTGTCTCCACCATTGAGTCACAGACACTATATATAGTGTCTGTGATATCTTTATGTACTATATGTAGTAACAACTTTGCCTGTATTTGTGCTGCTTTGTTGCGGTTTGTTACTACGTTTGTTACTAAATTACCCGATAAAATTGATAACCGCCTGTTTGTCCTCTTCATAAAAATGACCATATGTCTTGGTGACTTGCTCGACAGTTAAGCATCTCTCCCCCTTTCCCCGAAACAAAAGTATTGACTTTATTGCATATTGCATTTATAATAAGTAAGCAGATGCTAACCGCACGCCCTGTCGGCGTGTTTTTCTTTGCATGAAGAGTTAGCATATGCTAATTTACATTGCACGACAAGGAGGATACCGCCCATGAAGCGTGAAAAAGAAGCCCAAACAGTGGCGTGCATGATTGAAATCTACTGCCAAGGTCATCACGGAAAGGGCAAACAGCTCTGCCCCGAATGCAAGGAGCTGCTCGACTACGCAAACTACCGGCTGTCCAAGTGCCCGCACGGGGACAACAAGCCGTTTTGCAGCAACTGCAAAATTCACTGCTACAAGCCTGACATGAAAGAAAAGATACGTCTTGTCATGCGGTACTCGGGGCCGCGAATGATTTTCCACCATCCCATAATCGCCGTCCGCCATCTGATACAGATGCGGCGGGAGAAAGGCAGAAATGCAAATGCTTGATAAAAAACTGCTCGCCCTCATCAAAGGGCAGAGAAAATATATAGTGTACGTTGTTTTGCTCAGCCTGTCAGGACTTGTTGCCAACCTGAGCATCACGGCATGCATATGCGTGATAATTCACAAGATTATTTCGGGCGGCATAAGCGGCGCAGCTGATTTGTGGCAGCCCGTGGCTGTGATATGCGCGGCAATAGCGGTGCGCTTTTTGCTCACCGTCAAAACCGCCGACCTCAAGACAAAGCTCGGAAACGTCGTAAAAAGTGACCTTCGCCACAAGGCGTACGACAAGATTCTCCGCCTCGGCGTCCGCTCCACAGAGGACATGTCTATGGCAGGTCTCACTCAGGTGACCATGGAGGGAATAGAACAGCTCGATTTATACTACTCCACATACCTGCCGCAGTTTTTCTACTCAATGATCGCGCCCGTTGCTTTGTTTTTGATATGCGTTTGGCTTGATGTGCCAACTGCGCTTGTGCTTTTGTGCTGCGTGCCGCTGATACCGGTTTCGATTGTTGCGGTGTCAAAGTACGCAAAAAAGATTTTCGCAAAGTACTGGGGCAAATACACCTCTATGGGCGACGGATTTTTGGACAGCGTTCAGGGGCTTAAAGAGCTGAAAATCTTCCGCGCCGACGAGGCGAGAAACATAAAAATGAACGAGCAGGCGGAGGACTTCAGACGCATCACCATGAAAGTTCTCGTCATGCAGCTGGCGAGCACCACCATCATGGACCTCGTCGCATACGGCGGAGCGGGATTGGGAGTATGCATGTCCATACGCGCCGCACTCAACGGCGCAGATCCTGCCGTGAGCCTGTTTCTGATATTGGTGGCGGTTGAGTTCTTCCTGCCGCTCAGGTCTTTGGGAAGCGCTTTTCACGTTGCGATGAACGGCGCATCCGCGGGACAAAAAATTGTCTCACTGCTCGAACAGGAAGAGCCTAAGTGGGGCAAAAAGGAGTCAAAGGAAAGCACGCTTTCCCTTGAGCATGTCACGTTTTCATATGACGGACAAAGGCAGGTTCTAAGCGACGTATCGATGGAGTTTCCGCCCTGCTCCATGACGGCGATTGTGGGAGAAAGCGGTGCGGGAAAGTCTACGGTTGTTTCACTGCTATGCGGTGGACGCCGTCCGAACGCCGGCAAAGTCTTATTGGGCAGCACCTCGATTGACGAGCTGAAACGCGAGAGCTTTTATAAAAGGCTTGCAGTTGTAAGCTACAACACATACATATTTAACGACACGGTGAGGGCAAACTTTCAGCTTGCATCCCCCGACGTCTCTGAGAAAACCATATGGGACGCCCTGGCTCAGGTGCGGCTTGACGATTTTATACGCGACTCGGGCGGACTTGACAAGGTGATAAGCGAGGACGGAGCGAATATCTCAGGAGGTCAGAAGCAAAGACTTGCCCTTGCAATAGCGCTTGCGGCGGACAAGGACATATACCTGTTTGACGAGGCGACAAGCAACATAGATGTGGACAGCGAAAGCGTCATTATGGACACCGTTCACAAGCTTGCCGAAAGCAAGACCGTCATTGTGATATCTCACCGCCTTGCAAACGTCAAAAAAGCCGACAAAATATACGTGCTTGCGGACGGCCGCGTCGCTGAAAGCGGCACACATCAGGAGCTTCTTGAAAACGGCGGCATGTACTCGCAGATGTATCTGACTCAAAAGTCGTTAGAGGAGGTGGACATCAATGAATAAGAAAAGGACGCGTGACCGCAGGCCCGGAGCGATCATTATGGCAAGGCTCATAACGCTTGTCGGAAGCATGGCGTGGGTGATTGTCCTTGCGATTGCGGGCGGAGTGCTTGGTTTTTTGTCCGCCATGGGCGTAACGGTATTCGGCGCTGTGGGCATAGCGAAGCTTTTAGGTGAGCCGATAGCCCTCAGCTACACGCAAATCATGGTGTTTGCCCTGCTATGCGGAGTGTTGAGAGGAGTGCTCAGGCTTTGGGAGCAGTACAGCAACCACTACATAGCTTTTAAGCTTTTGGCGGTCATCCGTGACAAAATATTCAAAGCGCTCAGAGTTCTCTGCCCCGCAAAGCTTGAAACAAAGCAGAAGGGCGCAATAATAGCAATGCTCACCGCAGACATCGAGACGCTGGAGGTGTTTTATGCGCACACCGTCTCCCCTATCTGCATAGCGGTGCTTGTATGTGCGGCCGTGCTTTTGTTTGTTTGGCTGTATGTCAGCGCATACCTTGCCATAGCGGCGCTTGCGGGATATGTCGTAATAGGCATACTGCTCCCCGTAATCAGCTCAAAAAAGCTAAGACCGTACGGTGTGGCGTACAGAAAAGAGTTTTCATCCTTTAACGGATACTTTCTCGACAGCGTCAAGGGCGTAAAGGACATCGTCCTGAACAACGCAGGCGCAGCACGTGCGGCTGAAGTAGACCGCAGGTCGGAAGAGCTGAAGGGTCAGACCACGCTTTCCCGCCACGCATCTGCGCTGTCGTCCGGAGTGACGGAGCTTTGTGTGTCGCTGTGCATACTTTTGACGCTGGTTGCGGGAATCGTGCTATATATGACGCATGACCTTACGATAGGCAGGATGATAATCGGCATCGTCACTGTTTTCGGCTCCTTCGGTCCTGTCATAGCAATTTCGGCTCTGCCCTCAAACCTCACGCAGACGTTTGCAAGCGGTGACAGAATATTAAACCTCCTTGAGGAAAAGCCCGCCGTAATGCCGGTGACAAACGGCAGCAACTTCGAGTTTAAGAGCTTAGAGGTCAAAAACCTCTCCTTCTCTTATGACAGTCAGCCCGTGCTGAAGGACGTTTCCTTCAACGCCGGAATAGGCGAAATAGTGGGGCTTGTCGGGCCGTCCGGCTGCGGAAAATCGACGCTTTTAAAGCTGCTGCTGCGCTTTTGGAAAAAGGGCAGCGGACAAATACTCTACAACGGAATTGACATCGACCGCATCAACACCGACAGCCTGCTTGAAAACGTGACCATGGTGAGCCAGAGCACATATTTGTTCGACGAAACCATCGAAGAAAACCTGCGCATGGCAAAGCCGGATGCGACCATGCAGGAGCTTGAGCAGGCATGCCGTCAGGCGTCTATACACGATTTTATAATGAGCCTGCCGCAGGGGTATCAGACACGGGTTGGCGCTTTGGGAGACAATCTTTCCGCCGGAGAAAAGCAGCGTTTAGGGCTTGCAAGGGCTTTCCTGCACGACAGTCCGGTCATACTTTTAGATGAGCCGACGAGCAACGTAGACAGCATCAACGAGGGCATAATCCTTCAGGCGATTGCGAGAAGAAAAAAGAACAAATGCATCATACTTGTGTCGCACAGAGCATCAACCATGGCCATTGCCGACAGGGTTTACTCTATCAGCGGCGGCAGAATGAAGCAAGAGAGGTAGTATAAATGAAGCAAGCTGTATTTCAAAAGTTCACCGTCAAGGACATAGTGTTCCTTGCGATTTTGTCCGCCGTAGCGACATGCACCGCCGCCGTAATGGCTGTGGTGTCCCAAATCCACATATTCGGATTGGCTCAGCTCGTAACCGCACTTCAGTTTTCACTCTTCCCCGCCGTGGCGCTTATGAAGGTGCGCAAGGTCGGCTCGATACTCTTCTTTGCGGTGTTTACGGGCATTGTGGAGCTGTTTATGGCTCCCGTCATGTTCTTTTCAAGCCTGCTGACCGGCATCTTAATAGAGGCTATGGCGGTGCTGATTTTCAAGGGATATCAGAGCGACCGCGCGGTATTTTTCGCGTCCTGGCTTTTCATACCTCTGACGCTCCCCTTTAACTTCATCTACTACATATGCTTTGCCTCGGATATGTTTGACCAGTTTTTCGGTCAGGGACTTCAGATAGCGGCGGTGCTTTGCGTGCTTGCTGCCGTGGCGGTCAGCGCGCTGGGCGCGTTCTTGGGAATAAAGATCTCAAATGAGCTTAAAAAAGCGGGGGTTTTGAAAAAATGACCGATCGCTTTCACGTCGCGTACCCTTTGTACCCGATAGTGAGCATACTCACCGCACTGCTCACCATAATAGGTGCGCTCGCCCTGGCA
Source organism: Ruminococcus sp. UBA1828 (assembly GCA_002338885.1). Classification (GTDB taxonomy): domain Bacteria; phylum Bacillota; class Clostridia; order Oscillospirales; family Ruminococcaceae; genus Faeciplasma; species Faeciplasma gallinarum. The sequence goes on from DDJI01000005.1 coordinate 23,466, forward strand.
AGAAGTGTGTGGGGAAGCATATTTGTCGGATGCGCATTTATCCTTTTGTGTCTGTTCGGCTATGCCTCCACATGCATTAAAGCGCTGCCCGTGATAGTTATATACCTTGCCGTATTCAGCGTGATTTTTTACCTTGCAAGCGGCGGCAACACGGTTTTCACATGGCAGATGGCTAACAGGCTCGCAGGAGTCGGCGTTGCGGTTCTGCCGGGACTGTCTATGCCTCCGGTGCAGCTCACGCGCTGCCTTACATCTTTGGGCTGCCCGAGGCTTGTGACGCTGGGCATGCTCATAACCACAGGCTTTGTGCCTGTTCTTTCGGGCGAGATACATCAGGTTCGCTCTGCAATGCGCACTCGCGGAGTAACATCGATTTTAAACCCTACGGCATTTTACCGCGCGTTTTTGATCCCGCTTCTTGTCCGGCTTGTGAACATATCCGACACGCTTGCTCTGTCGGTCGAGACAAGAGGATTTATAAGCGACACCGGCGAGTACACCGTGTACCATCCGATACGCATTAAGCCAAGGGACGTATGCTTTGCCGCGCTGTTTTTGGCGATATTTATACTTGGGCTTGCTGCGCCCGCTTTCGGGATGTCTATGTCCATTGAGGAGGTGCTTGCATGAGCCATGCGGTAGAAGTTTGCCTGCGCTCCTTTACATACGACGGGAGCGATCAGCCTGTGCTCAAGGACACCGACTTTTACTTTGACTACGGTCAGGTCACGCTTTTGTCCGGTCTGTCCGGATGCGGAAAATCGACTTTGCTTTCTCTTATCAACGGCGTTATACCGCGCATGACGAGCGGCACGCTCGACGGAAAGGTGCTTGTAGACGGCGAGGACGTCGCAGGGCACTCCATGAGCCGGATTTCACGCAAAGTCGGATGCGTGCTTCAAAACGCGGAGTCTCAAATTATACACCAAAGCGCAGAGGATGAAATAGCGTTCGGCTGCGAAAACTTCGGCATAGACCCAAAGGAAATCGACCGCCGCATAGATGAGAGCTGCGCAAAGCTCAAATTAAAAAGGGGCATGGCAACCCGCACGCTGTCGGGAGGACAAAAGCAGAGGCTTGTCACAGCCTCCACGCTCGCCATGGGTGCAAACATCTTAATATTTGACGAGCCGCTTGCAAACCTCGACCAGCAGGGAGCTCAGGATCTCCTTATGCTGCTGAAAGACCTTGCAAAGCGGGGCAAGGCGATACTTTTGGTTGAGCACCGCCTTGACGTTGTGCTGCCGCATGTGGATGCCGTATGGGAGCTGCGGGACGGCACGGCGCGTTTGATCGAGGACAAGAACGCATACTTAGGAAGTCAGGTCAGCGTCATAAAGGATAAAAAAGACGACTGCCTGGCTGCCGGCGCATCGATCATCAAAGCGACGCATATTACAAAGCAATTTAAGGACAACAGCGTGCTCAAAGACATTTCTTTTGAGCTTCACAGCGGCGAAAGGCTGCTGCTGCTCGGCGAAAACGGCTGCGGAAAATCGACGCTTCTTTCGATACTTGCACGGCTTATCAAGCCGACAGACGGCAAAATCGAGCAGTTTTTAGAGCCGCGCTGCGGCAAACGTGCAAACAAGCTGTGGTTTAAGACTGTCGGGGTGGTGTATCAAAACCCAAACTATCAGCTTTTCATGTCGTCGGTGGCGGACGAGCTTTGTTTTGCGGCTGACGACAAGGATTATGCTATGTATCTGGCGGAGCGTTTCGGGCTTGCGCCGCTGCTTGAGAGGCATCCGCATTCTTTGTCCGAGGGTCAAAAGCGGCGGGTCACAATTGCGGCGATATTGGCTCAAAAGCCGAAACTGCTCTTGCTTGACGAGCCTACCGTTGGGCAGGATTATGCCGGCTTGCAGGAGCTGACTGCCGTTTTAAACGAAGTACACAGGGAGCAGAAAAACACGATGGTGAGCATAACGCACGACTTCCGCTGTGCATCAGCCCTATGCGACAGGGCGCTGTGGATAGAAGGCGGGCGCATCCTCAAAGAGGGCGGAAAGAGCCTCGCAGACGAATTTTTTAAAAGAAGTCAGCTTGCATCACGGTGAGACGACCGAAAAATCGTCGGAAAATAACACGACAGCACCTTTTGAGCATACAAGTTACACTACGCAAAAAGCGCAGCTTACGTCCCGATTCAGGGGCATAAGCCGCGCCTTTTGCTTTGATGTATCATCTAAGGAGTTTTACTCTTGCATGCAAATTTAAGTTATGCGCTTTCGCTGAGGAGGTGTTTTTTCACAACTTTCCTGCCTATCAAAGCGCCTATAAAGGAGGACAAAAGTATCGCCGCCAGAAGTACTAAGCTTCCCCATGAGCTTATCATCTTTGACGCCTCCAAAACGTTTTCGTTCAGCTCACCGGTTTTTAACATCTCATCGGCATTTGCAAAGAACGAATCGGCAGCGATGACGTACGGATAAAACGTTCCGCCCAAAGCTCCGAGCACCTCGGCGATTATGTAGCTTACGGTGAGACCTTTGACGTTTGCGTATCCCGTCTTTGCCATAATCAGCTCCGCGGCGATGCCTGCGACAAGGTAGCATATGATGTAAGGAAGATAAAATCCCATTACGCCCCTGACAACGCAGTACAAAAGCAGCGCACCTCGCGCTTTGACGCGCGTTCCGATGGTAAAGAACACAATTCCCTCGACAAGCCCGTACAAAACAGGCATTGCAAGGACCGTTATCGGCGTCAGGTAAAGCAGCGAGCTGACCATGAAAATCACCACATTGATAAGCGACAGAAGCACAGCCGTGATGATATCCTTGATTTTTAAGCCCTGCGACTTTGTTTTTTCACTCATAAACTCATCCCTCCGTTAGCTTTTATATTATAATTCCCGCCGCCATAAAAGCGGCAAGCAATATCACCATAACAACATCGACAGCGCCAAAGCGCACACACGCATATGATTGCCTTTTTCTTTTGAGCGCTATTCCCCTTGTTTCGGCTGATGCCGACAGCGTCTGGGCAATTCTAAGCACCCTGAATATCATCGGGACTATCATTATCTCGCAATACGAGGGCAGCCTTTTCAGCTTGTCGGCAAGCCCCGTAAACACCTGCCTCGTTTTAACAGACTGAGACAGTATGCGCAAATCGGCGGTCAATGCAGGGAAAAACCTGAATATTACAGAGCATATCATGACAGCGGTTTGTGGCACATGCATGCGCCTGAGGGCAGCCGTCAGTCGTGATGAATCCCCCTTTTCCGTTATCAGAACGAACACAAGCCACAAAAGAATGAACTTCGGAAAATACGCTGCCACAAACGACATGACCGGCGTAGGAAAAAGAACTGACAGCAGCATGATGAGCGAAAACAAGACAAATCCCGCCGCGGCGGTACCGTATCTCTTTTCGTACATGCACATAGCCAAAGTGGGGACAAAAGCCCCTGCCATCAAGGCGTTGTCCACCGATGCGGTGACCGCAAGCGATGCAAGAAGGTATAAAAGCTTTGTCCTCGGGTCGCATGCTCGCGTTCGGCGCTGCTTTGGGGCGACATCGCTTTTTTCTTCTGCGCTTGCGCTCTGCATGCCGGACTGCATATATTCATACAGCCGCCTTAATTGCTGTCCCTTTGACAAATCGTACTCGTCTTGTATCTTTCCATCAGAGACAGAAAGGCATCTTGTGCATGCCTGAGATATCAATTCCAAATCATGAGTTATGACAAACACAATCTTGTCCTGACGCATTTGGCGTATGAGCTCTATGCAGCTTTGCAGGCTCTTTCTGTCAAGCCCTGCCGTAGGCTCGTCAAGCACAACTATCGGTTTTTCGGACAGGCACGCAAGAAGCAGCGTGAGTTTTTGCATCTGCCCGCCGGAAAGCGTAAACGGGTGGCGGTTTCTGCACTCCCAAAGGTCAAACGCCTTTAGAAGCTCGCAGCTCCTTTTTTCAAGCTCCGAAGTCCACTTGCGGCCGTATCGAAGCTCGTTTTGAACGGAGTTTGTGAAAAACTGAAACTCCGATTCCTGCATTATAAACATGCTCTGCTTTAAAAGCTCCCTGCTGCGCATGCATGCCCCGTTATATGTAAATCCGCCGGCGGATGGTTTCAAAAGTCCCGCGGCAAGCTTTCCGAATGTAGTCTTTCCGCAGCCGTTTGAGCCGACCAGCCCTATGACCTCTCCCGTGCATGCTCGCAAAGACAGGCCGTTCAGGACTTTTTTGCGCCGATTATACCCAAAGACCACGCCGCTGACTGCCAGCTCATTTTTGCAGGACGGCGGCATGCTGTCGTGGCAGGTGTGCGCAACAGCATTTAATNNGTCCCAACCTGCACAGCTCCGGATCAGCAAGCGCTTCCATTTCATCAGCGGCGAAACGCCTTGTTATCTCGCCGTTTTCCATGTACCAATACTCATCCGCAAGCTCTCTGAGGTAGTACATTCTGTGCTCGCTTATCAGCATTGTTTTGCCGCGGGATTTAAGCTCAAGCAGCATTTTTCTGAGCATTTCAACGGCGCAAAAGTCAAGGTTTGCAGTCGGTTCGTCCAAAAGAAGTACGTCTGTGTCTACCGCCCATGCGGCAAGTATCGCCACAAGCTGGCGTTCGCCGCTTGAAAGCTCGAACACGCTGCGGTCTTTCAGTCTTTCGAGGTGAAAGCTTGAAAATGCAAGCTCCACGCGTTTGACCATCTGTTCATGCGTGGCGCCGAAGTTTTCCAATCCAAAAGCAACCTCGGTTGAGCTGTTCATGGTGAAAAACTGACTGCGCGGGTCCTGAAACACCGACGCCGCAAGCTCACCGGTTTCGCCTATCGCCCGCTTTGATATGTCTTTTCCGCAGAGCATGCAAAACCCCTTCAGCTCGCCCTCGTAAAATTGCGGGATAAGGCGGTTTATGCAGCGAAGAAGGGTTGATTTTCCGCATCCGCTGCCGCCGCATAGCACAACGCACTTCCCGCGGCTAACGCTGCCGCGCACGTCTTTTAATGCAGCTTCACTTTCATTCTCGTATTTAAAGCTTAAATTCAGCTCTATTATCTGTTCACTCTGCCCCACATGCTCGCTTTGATTGATTTGTTCGACATGCTCGTCCATACTTTCACCCCATCCGGTGCGCCGAATTTCAGTTAGCATAGGCTAACTCATATTTCAAAAAATATGCGCATCTGCGCCTATCCTCCGTGTGCACTCAGCAGTTTTACTCTGTACAATGGTATTATAGCAAATCGCGCGCCGCGAGTCAAGAGCGGAGGGGAAATGACGCAGAAAAATATTGCGGGCAAAATCCAAAGCGCATACCCATAAACTTTCATGTTGCTTGCTCCTTTACTTTATAAATAATAAAAACTACTCTCAAACTTCAATTGTAAGAGAGTAGTTTTTACAATATGTATTTGTCCGGCGGTGAAACCTGTGCGGCGTCTGCGCCATGTACGGTGCATGAGCTATGCTCGCACGCGTCTTATATGCGGCGTACAATCATACGCAGCACATTCTCAAAAGCGCATGCATTCATACACGCCCTTGCACATTCTGCCGGCTCAGCTCACCTGCGCATCACTTTGCGCCTTTTTTCTTTTTTGAGGCAACCAACACTGCCGCAACCACAACAGCTGCAACAACCACAACCGCTCCGGCGACTATGCCCACTACAACCGCCGTATCCGGCTTTTGCTCAGGCCTTTGATTCAAAAGCGAATACTCGGGCAGCTTTCCGGGGTCGCTGAGTGAAATCGGCGTTATCACGAACTTATCGAAGTTTGGAGTATAGTTTTTAAGATACTCGGTTGCAGGCGTGCCTGTCGTGCCTCCGAATGTGACGTTCCAGCTATTGTCGTTATATATTCTTATGGTGTTTTCGCCCTCCTTGAGGTCGAGGAGGATAGTCTTTTCGTCAAACGTATCATCGGAGAAGGAGTTTCTGAAGAAGTATCTGTCGGTGTCGTTCATGACGCTTCTCATATCAGTTATCCAGATAACTCCGTCTGTCAGCTCACCCACATACACATCGTCGGGAAGGTCGCCGCTTACGTCTATGCTGTTTATTCCGTCCGGCATGGTGTATGTGTTAAGCTCGCGCTCCGTAGGCTCGACATACTCCTTTATGGTTATGTATGTGACCTGAACAGAAGGCGTATCGGTAGTAGCCATCACCAAAAGCTCGACTCTGCCCTTTTCGTTTGTCTCGGCGTTGGTAAGGTCAACAGCGGTCGTCTCAGTCACCTGTCCGCCAACCTCTATTTCCTTTGTGACCTCGTCAATGCCGTCCGCTATGAAGTGAAGTGTGGGATTTGTGCCGTTGCCCCACGTGTTGCTCATGCCCATTGTGACGTCATACTTTCCGGGGTCAAGCTCGAATCTGTATGCAACGTATCTCGGCTCTATTCCCGCCTCATACTGGTTATGCGCATATCTGAATGTCGTCTCCTTGCCCTGTCCGTCCTTGATATTGTCGCGGGTTGTCTGCTGATAGGTGGTGTACACGGCGTGATCCTCTGAATTTCCGGAGGATTCGACCCTTTCACCGTCGGATATTATCTCAACGCCCCAGCTGTAGCCCGTCTCATCCTCAGAGTAAATCTGATCGGTAACGGTGTTCAATATGCCGAACTCGTCGCCCTCCGAAACGGTTGTCGGGTCATGGTCTCCGCAGTCTACAAAGTAGTAAACCGTCCTCGTGTCCTCCGGCAAAGGCTGAACGTCAAACACCGGAGAGTCAGACTCGCCGTTTACCTCAAACACCGCATACTTATCTATTATCTTTATGTTGTATCCATGCGTTCCCGCTATGTCCTCGTTTGAATGGTACACCGTAAGCGCATACTTTCCGGCCTCAGGCGCGTTATACACAAACTCAAGGTAATCGGGGTCGGTATACGATCCCGCCATTCCGGCGACATATTCGCCGTTTGATGCGCCGTCGCTTTCCACAACTGCTATCGAGTCCTCAAGCTCTGAAGGAATGCAGTCCTCCGCTTCAAACGTTGTGGATGCGTCTGAATAGTCGCCTTCCGAAACAGTCATCTTATCAAGGTCAACGCTGCCGTCTATATCAACGACGTTTATTCCCTTTTCCAAGAACACTATTGCCGAAACCGTCTGCCAATCCGTCGACGCAGGTACCGAAACGGTGGTCACTATCCTGTCAAGCGTCACGGCGGTATTTCCGACGTAAAGGTTTATGTAAGAGTCTGCTGCGTCCTCCGCGGAGTGAACAATCATATCTATGTCGTACAGTCCGCTCTCGGGAACGATGACGGTGAATCTGACTCCGCCGCCCTCTGGGACGGACCTTTGCTCAAGTCCGGTTATGTATCCGCTTCCCGAGTATCCCGACAATTTGGTCTCGGTTGAAACGGTGGAATCGGTGTTTCCTACAAGCATGTTGAAGTCGGACTCCTCCGCCTCAAAATCTCTCGTGAAAGCAGGCTCGCTGTCGCCCGTCTCGCTTATATAGGTCACCCTGAGAAAGTCGTGGAACACCATGCCGTTGTCTATGCCGTCTGCGGAGGTTATTTCAATTGTATGCTCGCCCGCATCAAGGTAGCGGTATATGGACTTGATTCCGGTCATGGTCTGCCAAAGCGTAGACTTCATGACCTCATCGGCAGGCTCTTCCCCGTCAAACGAGAAGCTTTGTATCACGTTCACGGGGTCGTGCGAAGTCATATCTCCGCGGTTTGTTCCCTGTCCGTTTCCGTACACGAAGTCGAGTCTGTACAGGCCGTCTTTTTCAATGTCTATGGTGTATTCAAGCACAGCTCCGGTGGGCATGTCTACAGCGCGTGCAAACTCGCCCGTTTGGGACATGTAGTAATACGGGCTGGTGTTTGCGTCCGTCTTTGAAGCGAGCAAGGATGTCTGTGCATCCTCAGCCTCGTACACGTCGCCGCTTGAAGTATATGTCACATCTCCTACCTCGTCATCATCTGACGCCCGAGAAATTGTGAGCTTATATGCGTTTTCAAAGAGCGTGCCGTCAACTTCTACGGTGACACTTCCGTCAGACGCCACCTCATACGTGCCCTCTATTATCGTGGGAGGGTAGTCAAGCGCGCCGTGGAAGCCCGTGAACATGGTTTCCTCCACCGTCACGTGCACCTTGTCCGCTCCTCTGAACGCCTTTGTCTTTGTGACATTTTCGAGCTTGACGGTTACATCTCCCGTAAATCCGCCGAAAAGTGTAGTGGAGAGCACCTTTGATTCATCCATTGTGGACACGCCGTAAAGCTGGTCATACTCTGTTGAGGATTCAACTGGCTGGGTGACGCCCGACATGTCGCCGTACCACTTGTACAGCCACCATGCGCCGTTTCCTTCGTTTGCGGACGCGGCAAGGTCGTTTAGGTTATTTGCCTGATGCCAGAACGGCAGACATCCTGTGACCTTTTCATCCTCTATTCTCGATATCCAGTTTACAAGCCTTCCCGGGACACCGCAATACGCCATTTCCGCATACTCGTTAAAGCAAACCTGCGGTATTTCGGGTATTCCCTCCGTTCCGTTAGCCTCGTTGTATTTTGTCCAGTCTGTCTCTTCCCACACGGTTTTAAATCTCTGCATGTGATCGGACATATCCTTTAAGCAGCTCGTTTCAAGCTCGTGCCAGGTTATAACGTCCGGTATGCAGTTGTAATCCGCGCAGTACTGTATAAACGTCTTCATATTCTGACCGGCGGTGAACGCAAGGTCATAATAGAATGAGTTGGGGCCGGCGATATGCGCGCCGGGGTCAACGGATCTTATCGCCTCGCAGTACTTTCTCCAGGAAAGCGCGAAGTCAAAGCCGGCAGGCGTTCCCTCGTTTATCGGAACGTAAACTATGGCCTCATCGATGTCTATCACCGCGCCTATGGCGTCCTTGGGGTTATCGGGCGTGCCGTGTTCTTCATTCCACGCCTCCTTCCACGCTACAACGGCGGGGCATATATAGTTTACAAGGTCCTCGCAGTAGCGATCCATTGTTGCAGTTACTCCGAAAACGCCGTAGTAGTTGCTGTTGTACATCTGAACCTGCTGTCCGCCGCTTTCCAAAAACGTCTTTGCCACGTCAAGCGCATCGCCATAAGGGTGCTCTGTTCCGACAGCTCCCTTTGTGACAAGTATTTTTGACTTCAGCGGGACGATGGTGTTTGTTGTGGGCACGCCTTCGCTGCTCACGCCGTACAAAAATCCCGCAGCTCCGTGAACTATGTCGCCGGTGTTGCTCTTGGGGTCAAGATCTACGGTGAGTGTGGCAGCAGGAGAGTTTTCCGCGGCAAACGCCTCGGTGATGCTTCCCGCCGGCACAAGACCCACAGCCATGACCGCCGCCGCTGCCACCGCGACAGCCCTGCAAAGTGCAGCCTTCTTCATTTTTCATCACTCCAATGTTCAAAGTAAATGTATATCATATTTTTATAATACAATTGTCTTTGAGCATTGTCAATAAAGTTAGTATAATGCATTGAAACGTATTTTCATTTATCAATCGTTACATCACTAAATATCATTTTTGCAGCAGGCAGGACGGTTAGCTTCTGCTTCACAATGCAAAATCCCGCCCTCTCGTTTTTCCGAGAAAGGCGGGATGAAGCTTTATGCAGTTTCATATTATTTTATTTTGTATCTTCATTTTGCATTTTGGAAGATTCGTCTCCCACGGGAAACTCAATTGAAATTGATGTGCCTACGCCTTCTTCGCTTTCAATATAAATTTCCGCTTTGTGATACATCGCTCCATGCTTTACTATGGACAATCCGAGGCCGGTACCTCCCATAAGCTTGGAATGGCTCTTGTCAACGCTGTAAAATCTCTCAAAAACCCTGTTAATGTCTTGCTTAGGGATGCCTATTCCGTTGTCCGAAACCGTGACCATTACCTTGTCGGAGGATTTAACCACGCTTATCTTCACGTTTCCGCCGTCTTTGTTGTACTTGATGGCGTTGTCCGCAAGGTTATATATCATTTCGTCGAGTATCTTATCTACGCCGTAAACTTCGGCAGGCTCTCCGCTCAGGTCGATGGTGACGTGCTTTTTATCCGCCTGAGGCTTGAGTCTTTTCACTATATCGGATGCGAGTTCGTAAAGATCCACGTTTTCCTTTTCAAAAACTGCGGTGTCGTCGTCAAGCTCCGATATTTTTATTATGTCGTTCACTAAAGTGATAAGCCTTTTTGCCTCGTCGTAAATAGACTTTGAAAAGTCTATCACGGTGGCTTCCGGCACTCCTCCGCCCATCATCATCTCGGCAAATCCCGAAATGGAGGTAAGCGGGGTTTTAAGCTCATGCGAAACGTTTGAGGTGAACTCTCTTCTCAAGCGTTCCCTCTCGGCGCTTTCCGTTATGTCGAGGATCAATATAACTGCGCCTATTATCTTTGAGTTTTCATACACCGGATTGGCTATGAGCCTGTAAGTCTTGTCGCCTAAGGGCATTTCGCTTTCCGCTCTGTCTCCCTCAAGCGCCTTTTCGACAACATATCTGAAGTCCTTGGCGCGGTTTAAAACGAGAACACTTCCGTTCACCTGCTCGCGGCTTATGCCCAAAAGGCTGAGCGCCGCAGAGTTATAGGTCAGAACGTTGGTTTCGTTGTCTATGACCAAAAATCCCTCGCTCATGTTTTCGGTTATGAGTATAAACTCCTCCTGCTTATGGCGGGCGCTTTCAAGCTGTTTGTCTATCTCCCTGCGCTGAGTGGCTATTTTCTTGAGCAGCGGGGTCAGCTCTTCATACGTTTCGTTTTTCTCCGGCTCGTCTAAGTTTAGTGCGTTTATAGGTCTTACTATGCGCTTAGCAGCTCTGTCGGAGAGTATGAGCGAAAGTATTATTGCAAGTATTATGACAACCGTTACAGGCCAGAGGAGATTTAAAAGTGCTGCAAAAACAGAGTACTGTACTGCACAAACTCTCAAAACATTTCCGTCATCCATCAAGGTGGCGTAGTAAACGGTTCTCTCGGTAATGGTGTCGGAATACCTTATGCTCATACCGGTTCCGGTTTCCAAAGCCTCCTGAACCTCTTCCCTGTCGGAGTGGTTTCCGAGCGACGACGGGTCTGCCGCGGTGTCTGCAAGCACCTCTCCGTCGGGAGCGATCACGGTTATCCTGTTGCCGTCGCTTGACTCAAAGCCGTCTAAGTACTCCATGCCGACCTTATCTATTCCGAAGGATACGTACTGTGCTTCGGATGCAAGCTCGTTTTCAAGCTGCTTCTCGAAGAAATCGTATAATATTCCCATTATGAACGCCGTACTTGCGATCAAAACAATAAACGCCACAAGTATAGCCATTCTGAATATTCTCTTACTCATTTTCATCCGTTCTCTTTCGTAATTTTATAGCCGATATTTTTTACGGTAACTATATATTTGCCCGCGGTTTTCAGCTTGACTCTGAGGCTTCTTATGTGAACGTCAAGGGTTCTTGACTCGCCGTAAAACTCGCCCCAGACCCTGCTTATAAGCTCCTCGCGCCTCATGACCTTTCCGTCGGCCTCCAAAAGCGCAACGAGCAGCGAATATTCCTTAAACGAAAGAGATATTTCCTCTCCTGCAACCTCGATAATATGTTTTTCGGTGTTGACGTAAAGCTCGCCTATGTTAAAGATTTTTTCGGCGCTGTTTTGCATAACCATGCTGCGCCTGAGCACCGCTCTGACTCTCGATGCAAGCTCGGTCATTCCGAAGGGCTTTGCTATGTAATCGTCCGCTCCCATGTCAAGTCCGGTCACCTTGTCAAACTCGCTGCCCTTTGCCGTAAGCATGATTATAGGCAGTGTCTGAGACTCCGCTCTGAGCTTTTTAAGTATAGACAAGCCGTCCTCTTCGGGGAGCATAATATCTAAGAGCACAAGGTCGGGATGCTTTTCGTAATATCCCTTCCAAAACTCGCTCGGCAGCGCATAACCGCTTACGTCATAGCCCTCCTTTGACAGAGCGTATGATATGAGTTTTCTTATATTATCGTCATCCTCCACTAAATATATGGAAGCTGTATGTTCGCTCTGCTGCATTTGTGACGTCTCCTTCGTTTACGAATATGTATTGCGTGTTTTGCTCATCCGCACGCCTTTGCTGCTTTTTTCGGTTCGGCGATGCGGCAAGCCGTGTTTTCTGCTTTTATTATACAATCGGTTCGAGGCGATATCAAGGCTATATTTCCTCGAATCAGCCTCTTGTCCGTGTATTTTGTTTTAGTTATTCATGCTCACCGATGATGGCGTATATTACCCACTGGGCTATGTTGACAGCGTGGTCGCCTATGCGCTCAAAGTACTTAGCTATCATAAGAAGGTCTACAAGCGCCTCGGCGTCCTCTTTGTTTGACCTTATAGCCTCGATAAGCTCGTTCTTGAGCTGGATGAACAGGTCGTCAACCTCGTCGTCCATCTTTACAACCGCCCTCGCAGCCTCGACATCCTTCTTGACGAACGACTCGACGCAGTTTGTAACCATTCTCGACGCAGCTTCCGCCATATCTGATATATGCGTCTTGCTGTTCATGCCGGAAGATGAGACATACTCGGCAATTTCGGAGATGTCAAACGCCTGGTCGCCGATTCTCTCCATATCGGATATCATCTTCAGCGCAGAGGATATAACTCTCAAATCGGTAGCTACCGGCTGCTGCTGAATCAAAAGGCGCATGCAAAGTCCTTCGATGTCGCGCATCTTGCGGTTGATCTGCTCCTCTGCCTCAGCGACGTTTTCCTTCATCTTGTGGTCGTTTTCAATAAGATATTTAACAGCGCAGCTTATGGCATCCTCGCACAAAGCGCCCATGAGTATAAGCTCGGTATTGAGCTGATTAAGCTGAAATTCAAAACGGGTTCTCATATTCACACTGCCTTTCTCATATATCAACCGAATCTACCGGTTATGTAGTCCTCCGTACGCTTGTCGTGAGGAGTGGAGAACAGGGTTTCGGCAGAGTCAAACTCAACCACTTCTCCTAAGAGGAAGAACGCGGTCATGTCTGATATTCTCGCCGCCTGCTGCATGTTATGCGTTACAATGACAATAGTATACTTCTCTTTTAGCTCCAAAGCAAGATCTTCTATCTTTGAAGTCGAGATAGGGTCCAAGGCGGACGTAGGTTCGTCCATAAGAAGTATCTCAGGCTCAACCGCAAGCGCTCTTGCTATGCACAATCTCTGCTGCTGTCCGCCGCTCATTTCAAGTGCGCTCTTTTTAAGTCTGTCCTTGCACTCGTCCCATATTGCAGCCTGCTTCAAAGAGCGCTCGACTATTTCGTCAAGCTTTACTCTTGATCTTATGCCGTGTATTCTCGGGCCGTATGCTATGTTGTCATATATGCTCATCGGGAATGGATTGGGCTTTTGGAACACCATTCCGACCTGCTTTCTGAGCATGTTTACATCGACGTCCTTGTAGATGTCCTTGCCCTTTATAAGGACTTTTCCTTCGATCCTGACGTTTCCGACGAGGTCGTTCATTCTGTTGAGGGTTTTAAGGAAGGTGGACTTTCCGCATCCCGACGGTCCGATAAGCGCGGTTATCTGCTTTTCGGGGATAGAAAGGTTTATGTCCTTGAGGGCGTGGTTGGTATCGTACCAGAGGTTCAGCGACTCTGTTTGGATAATGTTACTCATTTTCTTGTCTCCTTTTTAAGAAGCTTTGCCGCAAGATGCGCCGCAATGTTTATTATGAAAGTGATTATGAGAAGTATCGCCGCAATTGCAAACGCCGTGTCCATATCACCGCGCTCCTTTGCATACATGTACATTGCAACGGTGAGCGTAGATCCTGCGTTTCCGGGGGTTACCGCATCTATGATGCTGAGCGTTTTGTTTGCCATTCCGGCAGTGAACAAAAGCGCCGCGCTTTCTCCGACAATTCTTCCTATTGAAAGTATACATCCTGTGACGATTCCGTCTATTGCAGAGGGCAAAACAACGGTTCTTACCATGTGCCACTTTCCCGAGCCGAGCGCAAGCGATCCCTCGCGGTAGCTGTTAGGCACCGTTTTAAGGCTCTCGCAGGTGGTTCTTATGACAACCGGCAGGGTCATTATAACGAGCGTTAAAGATCCCGAGAGTATACTTGTCTGGAGCTTGAACGCCTCGCAGAACACAAGCATACCTACAAGTCCGTAGATAATCGACGGGATACCTGCCAGGGTTTCGACAGCGTACTCGATTATCTTTACGGCTCTTTTGCTTTTGGCGTACTCGTTGAGGTATATTGCCGCGCCGGTGCCGAGCGGCAGCACGATGATTAAAGTTATGATTATGATGTAAAGTGTATTGAGAATGTTGGGGAGTATTCCGTTCGTGCCCTTTAAAAAGCTTTGTTCGGTTGTGAGCAGCTCCCACGTTACGTTGGGCAGTCCCTTGACAAATATGCATCCTATAAGGAACGCGAGCAGAGCAAGAAGGAAAGCCACACACAGGTAAATAAAGAAGTTGAGCAGTCCGCTCTTAAATTTTCTTTTAGTCGAAATAGAAGATAAATCGTTCATATTTTCATTCCTTGCCGTACATCTGTACACTATTTGTCCTTATTCTTTTTTACAATCAAGTTGAGTATGAGGTTGATAATCATGATAAACACGAACAGGACAAGTGCAACCGAGAACAGTGCCTCGCGGTAGAGTCCGGACGAATATCCCATACCGCTCGCAACCGCTGTAGTAAGGAACATTACGCTCTTGAACAGTCCGGGCATGTTTGCAACGTTTCCCGCAACCATCATTACCGCCATTGCCTCGCCTATGGCTCTTCCTGTTCCTAAGACAACCGCAGCCATTATTCCGCTCTTTGCGGCGGGAAGGGTAACTTTAAATATTGTTTCGGTCTTTGTAGCTCCTAAAGCCAGCGACGCCTCCTCATATTCTCTGGGCACCGCTCTGATAGAAGTAGTAGACATTGAAATGACGGAAGGCAGTATCATGACCGACAAAACTATTATGGCCGACAAAAGGTTTGCTCCGTCGGGGAGGTTAAACACTTCTCTGACTGTAGGAACAACAAACATCATTCCTATGAGTCCGTATACAACCGAAGGTATGCCTGCCAAAAGGTCTACAGCAGAGCTTATAGCCGTCGCAACAGGTCCCTTTGCCTTCTTAGATATGAATATTGCACACATCAGTCCTATCGGCACGCCTATGAGGATTGCTCCGAATGTGCCGTATACCGATGAGAGAATAAACGGAAGTATACCGTACTGAGGATTTTCATCTACCGTAGGCTTCCACACCGTTCCGAAGAGAAATTCACCAAGTCCTATTTCTCTGATTGCAGGAATACCTGAGACTATCAGATACACTGTAATGATAATGACGAAAGCGATGGCAATGAATCCGCATGCAGTGAAGATTACGCTCATCATCTTGTCAATAAATTTTGCCGCTTTGCGCAGCGCATTTTTAAATTTACTCATTTCATTCTCCGGTATTTACAGTTATTCAGATATCAAGACTGCACCCAGGGAGCGGGCACAGTCTTGAAGTTAGGGTTTTGTGTAAGTTGTTTAAATCAGTTTACGGGAACTGCTCCTGCAGCTTCGATGTACTGTGCAGCTTCGTCGCTGAGCATGTAGTCAAAGAAGTCCTTAGCAGTGCCGGTGAGCTCCTTGTCCTTGCTCGTTACGAGTACGAAGTTACGCTGTACTTCATATGTACCATCGAGAATGGTTTCGTTTGAAGGAAGAACTCCGTTTACAGACAATGTCTTAACGGTGTCCCCTACAGCTGAAAGTGATGCATATCCGATTGCGTTGGGGTTGGATGCAACAGTCTGGATTACGTCGCCTGTAGCGGTGAGCTCCTGAGAGTACACACATGCGTCCTCGGTTCCGGTGATGGACTCAAATCCGTCTCTTGTTCCGGATGCAGCCTCACGTCCTACGCAAACTACCGGTGCGTCGTTTCCGCCAACCTCGCTCCAGTTGGTGATCTCGCCGGTGTAAAGAGCAGCGATCTGCTCAACGGTAAGATCGGAAACGGGGTTCTCGGTGTTGACGATGATTGCTATACCGTCGATTGCAACTACAGTTCCGTTGAGTGTCTCAGCCTCGTCGTCCTTGAGGTCACGGCTTGAAAGACCGATATCACATCTGCCCTCGGATACAGCCTGAATACCGGCGCTGGAACCTGTGGGGTTGTAGGTGATGGTTACGCCGTCATGAGACTCCATGTAAGCCTCGCTGAGGTATCCGATTACGCTCTCCATTGATGTGGATCCGTCGGTGGAAACCGTCTTGGAATCCTCTTCATCATCGGAAGTGTTGTCTTCTTCACTGTCGTTTTCGTTTGTGGTAACGTTGCCTGTTGTGTCATTGTCAGCATCGTTAGCTGTGTCACCACAAGCCACCATGGTAAATACCATTACCATAGCCATAAAGATTACCGCACAAAGTCTTAATTTTTTCATGATTTCATTTCCTTTCAATTTTTCGTTGAATTGTGTCTCGTGTTTTGTGCATGTTCAATTTATCATCTTTGAGGTTAAGTCTGAAACCAAGTCAAGGTTAAATATAAGTAATGCTTAGCCGCCGCAAGTGAAGTTTAGATTAGCTCATAAAATATCAATGCACATATTTAAAAGTTGTTTATACAGTATACCTATATTTAAATGGCGGCGGAAGCTACGCGGCATTTCATAAGGCGGCGCATGCTCCCCTGCGCATTCTATTTTATAATGTCGTTTTTGGCACTCTGATTCTTTGAGCATTAGCACTTTCACATTGAGAGTGCTAATTTTCAGAAAAACATCACAGTTTAAACACATAATCTTCACATATGGTGCCTATACTGATAATTGTCGAAAGGAGATAGGAGCAAAGAGGAAAAGGAGCCGATGAGGCGAGAGTTCCGAAAGCAAAAAAGATTTTCGATCGACATACTTAAAAAAGGAGCGATTGTGATGTAACGATCTGAATTTATCAAAGAATAAATCGGAAGAAGTTATGTACACTAATCTTAGAAATGGTCAGTTGCGCATCCGAAATAAAACGGAGCGCGACATCATCAAAGAAATTTTAAAATTTGTTTGGAGGCTTTAATTATGTTAGTACCTTATGTTAGAAGAAACAATTCATTGTCCGCTTTTGATCCGTTCAGAGAGCTTGATGAGCTTGAGCGTGCCTTCTTCGGCAACTCTAATGAGTCTAAACTCGCAGCCTTTTCTACCGATATAAAGGATAAGGGCGACCATTACGAACTTGAGGCTGACCTGCCCGGTGTTGAGAAGGACGATATCAAGATCGATTTGACCGATAACGTTCTTACCATCAGCGCAGAGCGTCACTCCGAGTATGAGGAGAACGACAAGAAGCACAACTACGTGCGTTGCGAGCGTTCTTACGGTTCATACCAGAGAAGCTTTGACACGACCGGCATAGACACCGACCACATCGAGGCTGAATTCAAGAACGGAGTGCTCAAGCTTGAACTTCCTAAGATCAAGGAGACAAAGCCCGAGACAAAGCGTCTTGAGATTAAATAATAAGTCCGCACGACGCGGCTAAGCCGTGCGGATCCGCCCCGCCGCATTTCCTGCGGCGGGGCTTTTTTATGCGCTCATGCTTCAGTACGACTATCAAAAATGCGTATTCGCCACACAACACCCGTGCTTTGTGACGCTCACCGACAAATACATGAGCAGCGCATGCTTTGCGCTCCCATCTCAGCCAAAGGAGCAGTGTTACTACCACCTCTCACTTCAAAGCATATTTGCCCTGTGCTTTGATGCGGGTTTTTATATAAACGGATTTTTCGAAAGCTGCTGTGACGACCCCGAAATTCCGCAGGTTATAGCTGTGAGGGCATGCAAGCCCGCAAAAGAAAAATGAGCATAAAAAATCGCCGTCTTTTCCTTGTGTAAAACCGAAAAGGCGGCGATTTGCTTTTTATTTNNATTTTTTGGGTATCATGTGTCGTTAAACTTAAAGACGTCCGCAACCTCCGAAATCGAGATGTACGCCTTTTGGTCTACCGAGCGGATGATTTCTTTCATCTTTCCGACCTGGAACCTGTTTATTACGATGTACACTATGGTCTTTTCGCTGTTTGAATAATAGCCCTTTGCGTCTATCATGGTTATGCCGCATTCAAACTCTGACGAGAGTTTTCTGCACACCTCGTTCGGCATGACGGTTATTATGGTTGCTGCCTTTGACCTGTCGATACCTTCTACGATGTAGTCTATTGTTTTAAGAGCCATGGCATACGCTACGATTGAGTAAAGCGCCAAAGTCCAGCTGCTCAAGATAGCTCCGCACACTACATACAAAATTGCGTTGTATATCATGGTAAAGGAGCCGACTGTGAGTCCGATTTTTTTTTGCAAACACAACAGCCATGACGTCCATGCCGTCCATAGCGCCGCCGAAACGAATTGTAAGACCGCTTCCCATGCCGGATATAAAGCCTCCAAATATGGCGCAAAGCAATAGGTCAGAGCCTGCAAGCGGAGAAACCTGACTTACGTCTATGGGCAGCACGTCTGTTATGAGCCACGCAAAGAGCGAATAGATAGTTACGGCATAGACCGAATAAATTGTAAAGCACACGCCCTGCCGCCTTAGCCCGAACAAAAACAGCGGTACGTTGAGCACAATCAAGAACACCGAAAGAGACAACCACTCCGGCGTAAGCTGCGACAAAAGCATCGAAGTTCCGGATATTCCGCTGTCATAAAGCCCTACCGGCGCCAAGAACACTGTGACACCTATGGCGTTTATTATTCCCGCAACCGTCAAGAGCACAAAATTGAGCGGGCTGAGTTGTTTTAAGGACACCTTGAGCGGTTCCTTCGGGGCAGGCTTTCTCGATGTCTTTGCCTTAAATTCTTTGATCTTTTTTTCTGTATTATTTATGGTGACCACCTCTTTCCAAACTGAATTATAACATGCTCGCGAGAAAAAAGTGCAAACAAACGGTAAATTTATTGACCGAAAATCATTTTTTGCGATGGTTATAAGCCGGTCTTCCGTCAGGGCTTGTTTTGAGCGGACAAGTCATGATGCATGCCCGAACAAATTATTGACGGCGGGATCGGTTATGGGCTGAGCAGCCCGGGATCGTGCAGCGCAGGGTTATCGAACCCATGTTCATCGGCAGCGGGCGCGCCTTGGGGCACGGCTTTTTGCCGTTCCGACTCGGCAATATATCTTTTTGCCTGGGTGGAGAAAAGCTTATAGTACTTTCCATGCATGTCCATAAGCTCAGCATGCGTTCCCATCTCAACAACGCTGCCGTTTTCGAGGACGATTATAAGACTTGCCACCGTTGCGCTTGAAAGCCTGTGAGAGACAAATATCGTCGTCTTGTCCTCTCTGAGCTTGTCGAACTGATTGAATATCTCCTGCTCAGCCATCGGGTCAAGCGATGCTGTCGGCTCGTCAAGTATCAATATATCCGACTGCGCATAAAACGCCCTCGCTATCGCCATCTTCTGCCACTGTCCTATTGACAGCTCCAAGCCGTCCGGCTCAAATATCCTCATAAGCGGTGTATCATACCCGCGCTCAAGCTTTTCTATGAAATCTGCCGCACCGCTTTGCTTTGCAGCCTCCGCTATCTCGCTTTCGTCGTACTCGCGATGTATGTCGCCGAAGTGTATATTCTCACCTGCGGTTACCGCATACTTGCCGAAGTCCTGGAATATGATTCCGAACATTTTGTACAGATCTTTCACGTCGTACTCGCGTATGTCTGTTCCGTCGAGAAGTATCACGCCGTCAGTAGGGTCGTAAAGTCTCGTCAAAAGCTTGATAAGTGTGGTCTTTCCCGCACCGTTCAAGCCGACAAGCACAGCAGTCTCGCCCGGGCGGAGTTTTATATTGATGTCATGCAAGACATCGTGCTCTGTTCCGGGGTATCTAAAGCTCACATGCACAAATTCTATCGTATGCGGTTTGCCGTGGCTGACTTTTTTGGGCTTGTCGTCGCGGTGTATCAGCCTTGGTATGACGGTTGCCTTTTCCTTCATAAAGGCTATGAGGTTGTCTATGAACAGCGTGCCCTCGTATATTGTTGCAGATGTGCTTATAAGCGAGCTGAGGCATCCCGCTATACTTGTAACCGCTCCCGTGTAAAGCGAATAGTCTCCTATCAGTATCATGCCGTTGAACACCTTTATAGCTATGAGGATGTACAAAACAAGGTTTGACACCGAGGTTACGACGGCAATTGCCGTGTGCCATATGCTCTCGTCGCGTATCAGCTTCACAAGGCCTTTGTAATAACCCGCAAACACGCTTTGATACTTTCCTATGAGGGTATCGCCTATGTCAAACATCTTCACTTCCTTGACAAGGTCCTTGTTGACAAGCAGCTCAGAGTAGTAATTCATCTGCCGTCTATCCTTTGAGCGGCGTCTGACATAGTCGAAATTCTTTCTGCGGTACACAAAGTTTATCAATGCAGACGGTATTGACACTGCGGCTATTACAAACACTGCCCACCACATATCAGGTGCGGAAGTGATTATCACAACGTAGCTGACGAGCTGTATCAACGTGCTTATTATCACAAACATCTGCGAAAGAATCTGAATGGGACGGTTTCCCGCTTCCCTGTTGGCGTTTTCAAGCTTTTCATAAAAGCTCACTCGGTCAAACGAGGCAAGGTCTATTTCCTTTGACTTCTCCATGATCTGCGTCTTGACATACCTTACCACCTTTTCGCCCGCTACTCTGTTGACGGCGCTGCTTATGCTTCCCACTATCCGCAAAAGCGCCTGCACGGCAAAGTACAGTATCAAGAAGTAAAAGACGTCTGAATCCCAAAATCGTCCGGCGGCTGCGGTGCCTGATACGACCATCTGCAAAGAGTTAAGTATGTTTTGCAAAATTACCGAGCTTACAACGGGAATGACGCCCTGCAAAAGCGCTATAAACGACATTGCAAACAGTATCCACTTTCCCGTCTGCCACACAAGTCCGAGTATATAGCCAAATCTCATAAAGAACCCGCCCAAAAGCTCTTTTAAATATCTCGGAACATCTTTTATGTCCTTCGGCGGTTTTACCCTTTCATACTTTGGCCCAAACCCCGGGGCAAGGTTTACCTGCACGTCCTGCTTTCGTTCCTTATCCGCCATTATGCGCTATCCCTCTCTTTCCGAATTTATTTTATTTAAAAGCTCCAAAAGAGTTTGCTTTTCTTCGTCGCTCAGCACCTCAAAAAACGCATCGGCGCGTTTTCTGCGTTGTTCTCTGATATAAAGCCTCGCCTGCTTTCCCTCGTCGGTTATATATATCAGCGCCTGCCTTCTGTCATCCGGCGACTGGAGCTTCTTTATCCAGCCGTTCTTCTCCAAAACACAAATCATCTCTGAAACGGTTTGCGCCCTCAAGCCCGCAGCGTCGGCAAGCTGCTGCTGGCTCGTTCCCTTTTCGTCCTCTAAAAGATCCAAGAGTCTGCCGCTGCCCTTGTGGGAAACAGATCCGTCTGCGTGCTTCCGCCTTAAGCATGCGTTTGACCTTCGTATTGCATAAAACAGCTCCTCGTTGATTGTCACGCCTTTTCCCTCCCTAAAGCGCCTTTGTAACATGTAAACATATTAACATGTTATATACGCGGTTTTTTGTAAATATTCAGATACCTTATATTCAGATACCTTAATAATCTTATCACCTATTCACAAAATAATCAATAGGTATAGTATAGTTTTAGTTTAAATTCGCAAAAAAATTTTGATATACGGCGCCTCAAAGGCTTGAAAACAGAATTGATGGTATGTTATAATGTGAAATAAAAAAGGGCATAAGGATACGGAGGTGAATCGTTTTGACTTTCAGGTATGAAGATTGGAGTGCCGACACTGTGACCTACGGCGTCGTTGCATACTGTTCCGAAAACATTTATCATTCGCCGCATCTGCACAGCCAGGTTGAGCTTATAATTGTTGAGAAAGGCAGCGCAGTTGCGGTTGTGGACGGCAGAAAGTTTGCCATGGAAGAGGGATCGGGTATACTGATCTGTCCTCACATCGTGCACGAAATCTATTCCGACGACAAAAGCTCTCTGACCTGCGTATTTATATTCGGTACGGAGTTCATCAGCGAGTTCAAGGCGTTTTTTGAAAGCAACAGCGTGCACTTTGTCCGCCTGGACAAAAACTCCTGTCCCGACTTTGCAAAGGATCAGATTAAGTATCTCGTTGACTTTGCTCACAACTATTCGATAGGAAGAACGGTAGTTAAAGGCATGCTTACGGTGCTGCTTTCGGGGATAATGCCGGCGTATTCCGGAGTGGAGTTTGAAAAGTTCAAGGAGCGTTCAAACAACTACGAAATATGCAGGCGGCTGCTTTTGTACATAGACAGCAACATATCCTCCGACCTGTCGCTTGAGACGATATCGAAAGCGCTGAACATTGTTCCGTCCTATGTTTCTACCGTGTTCTCGCGAAACTTCAAAACATCGCTGAATTCATACATCTCAAAAAAGCGAATATCGGTTGCAAAAAGCCTTTTAATGGACTCGCACAAAAGCATAACCGAGATAGCGTTTGAATCGGGAT
>DDJI01000005.1:45987-46227 GCA_002338885.1 Ruminococcus sp. UBA1828
TATGAACAGCGACAAGAAAAAGTAAACTCGTTTTAAAACTCGCTTAGCCATCAATTCAGCATAAGTGCTCGCGCACTAAAGCTTTGTCAGCATAAAATTATCGCCCTTCCGAAAAATCGGTCGGGCGATAATTTTTGTTACAATGAACGCTGTTTAGTTTTATACACGTTTAAATTTGCGCGTGCTTTAAGTTCCGCTTTCAGCAAGCTCCGCCATCATCGTGTTAAGCTCACCTGCAAG
>DDJI01000050.1 GCA_002338885.1 Ruminococcus sp. UBA1828
AGTATAGCGCGATTTGCCATTTATCAATAGATCAATCTGGGCTGTTACATAGCCTTTAACAGGGTTATAATCGTCGACTGCCAAATCATATGTTACGCTTGCTGTGTCCTCTGATGAATAAATGCTGTGTGGCCTCAAAGTTTCATTATCGTTTCCGAATATCTCATCGTATTCACTTAATATTATGGGATCAACAGCAAAAACGGCTGTTTCACCATCTTTAAAATCTGCTGAAGGGGGCATAGTCATAGCTGTAATACAGATTATTACCGTTAGAACATAGGCCACAATTTTGTTCATTTAAAAACCCTTTCATATCCTTTCATGCCCCTTCATATTTTTACGTTATTTTAGGAAATAATATATTTATATGTTTTTGCTTCAAATATAAAATTTTTATTAGTCTTTAACAATACAGCTAATTTTATGGAAGTAGAGCAGCTTTGCAAGACATAATAAGCAAACTAATCACTATAAAACATAGAAACAGTCAACCTAATCCGAGATGATAAACTTGTAAGACATCATATAAGAGATGGATGTTGTTATATATTTCCAAGTAATTTTGCAAAGCATTATGTTTCTACACTTATTATATTATCCCCTGCCGCCTTTGTCAATACGCTGTGCATATCTTATGCGCCGAAATCGGACATGACGGCGTTAACAAGCTTTCTTGTGAGCGAAGATGTTCCGCTGTCTGTTCTCTGTGTACCTATAAGCACCGTGAGGCGGCTTTTGGGAAAGTTTCCGAAGTAACAGCCGAGCCATCCGTCCCAGCCGTACTCGCCGTATTCGGTCAGCATGTGTGCCTGCCCGGGGTCTACACAGTGGCGCATCAGGTTTCCGTAGCTGTAGCCGCACAAGCTTCTCCAGCTCCTGTACAAATCCTCACGCTGCCACGGCAAAAGACCGGGAGAGGTCATATACCTTGCCGCACGCTCCGAAAGTATTCTTCTGCCGTTATACTCACCGCCGCCAATAAGCATGAGCGCGAACTTCGCATAGTCGTCAAGCGTAGACACCAGTCCCGCTCCGCCCGATTCAAATGCCGGAGGAAAATCCATGGCATAATTTATTCCGAGGTGGTTGCCTTTTTCAGGAGCTTCGACAAGCTCAAATTTTGAGTAATCGACAGAGTATACCTTAGCGAGCCTGTTTCTCTTCTCCGGCGGCACCCAAAATCCCGTATCGTTCATTCCGAGCGGTTCAAATATCTCACGCCTTAAAAACTCTCCGAATCTCATTTTGCTGACGTTCTCTATCAAAGCGCCTAAAATATCTGCCGAAGATCCGTACATAAACCTTTCGCCCGGCTCAAAGCACAGATCGCACCCGCCTATCCTTTCGGAAAACTCCGCTGTTGTCATGGGATTGTCGGAGTAAAGCCTTTTGCTAAGCTCCGAAAACACCTCACTCACCTGCATAGAAGCACCGGTGTCCCCGGGATACGGCAAGCCTGAGGTCATGTTCATTAAATCCTTAACCGTTATTTCAGAGCTTGACTTCACCCTTTTACCGTCCCGCAAAACATACGCCGGAGAAAATCCGGGCATCATCCAAAAAAGACACGCTGAAAGGTCAAGAAGTCCCCTGTCAACAAGTATCATCACGGCGGCTGAGGTAATAGGTTTGCTCATGGAATAAAGTCTCATTATGGTGTCTCTTGAGAACGCGGCTTTGTTTTTGATATCGCGAAAGCCGTACTCTTCGTACAACACTTCCCTGCCGTCTTGAATAACAAGAATATTTGCGCCGGCGGTATACTTGTTTTCGTCTATTTCCTGCTTTAAAATACTCTTATAATCTTTGTATTCTGTCATTTTTACTCCCTCTTTCGGCACAATCCTGCGATATACGAATTATAATATCGTTATATATGTTTTGTCAATCTATACGGGCATTTGTACGCATCAGAAAAATCGTGCAAGCGCAGTTTGAGGCTGCTTCAAGCGTGATTTGCCAAAAAAATTGACACACGCTTTTATGTGGTGTATGATAACTAAGATGCGAAAGGAGGCCATCGCATGGCAAGCAACAATGTCTATCAAAAATTTCTAAAGAGCGGAATAAGCCTGTCGCCATTTGGCATACTTGATGTCGGAACGATCGATTTTTATCCCTACTTTTGCACTCCAAAGGGCGCGAAAATAATAGGCAGAACAGGCTCTGACGGTGTTCACTACTGCTTTGTAAGAGGCTTTAAGGACACCGTATTTGTCGTAATTCCCATGAACACTCCGAACGAATACGTAAAGCCGGTTGCAAGGTGCTTTTCTGATTTTCTTTCCCTTTTGATATCATGCAAAGACGAATCACTGGTAGCGGATGCCGGTTATATATCGTCTCAGGCTTTTGCCGACAGGCTGAAAGAGTCCGGCGATGAGGCGGATGACGCTGCTGCGGAAATTGAAACAAAGCTCGGCATACATCCCATGCAGAATCCACAGGAGTACATCAAAAAGCTTCAAAGCGAATTTGATTACTCAAAGCTGAAGTTTACCGAAGATTACTATGACATAGATATGAACCCGAATGCTCCGTGTGAGGACAAGTGGGAGGTTTACTTTAACAGAGGATTTGGCTCGGCACGCTCCGGCGAACGCCCCGCAAAGGAAGTCCCCCTTGGCGTCAACTTTGAATTTGCCGGAAAACAGTGGTTGATACCGTCGATGTACATCTGCTCAAAAGGGATTGTCGTTGACATAATAGCTCAAACAGAGATGAGCGAATTTGATGCGTTTTATGCCAAGTACAAAAACGACATAGAAAGCTCCGAGAGGCTGTCTGACGACCGCTTTGAATTTGTGCTGTCTCAAAATCCGGTATCTATAGATGTAAATATATCCCTCAGCATAAACGGAAAGCCTGCAATCACGCGAGGCATAAACGGGATGGTGTGGGTATCAATAGATGAGAGCATAGACTGCAAAAGGATAATTGAGCACTACGGCCTTGACAGCTCAAAAGCCATGGACATAAAAAGAGCGTCCTTCAAGTGGGCAACAAAGTCAAAGCCAAGGGTCATCTCAGACCTTGAAATAAAGCTCGGCATGACGCCGAAAATCATACGTGGCAAGGAATTTTGCGTGAGCGGCTCGGGGCAAAGCTTTGAAATTAAAAACCCGCTCACCGGCACTATGCACATGCTAACCGTAGATGAGTTTGACAAGCAGTTGCTCAAGGGCGCCGCGATTGAAAACAGCGAATACTATATACCAAACAATTACATCAGCATTTACTACACGCTGTCGCCCGAGATTGACAAAAAGACGGTCAGAATACACGACGTTTGTCAAAGCGACGGCCCTAAAGCACGCTTTAATCCAAGCGACAGGTTCCTTCCCGATGCGCACAACAGTGCAAGCATTGGCATAATCGGAGGCGCCGACGGTCCGACCGCAATTTTAATCGGCAGTGAGCCGCATCAGATATGCTCGTCATTGCATTTTGAGCCGCAGGACAGCGTGACATTAAGAGCCGACTTTACAGACCTCAATCAGCCAAGCATATCCCTTAAATTGATAGACCAAAGCATAAAAGCATAAAGGCGGACGCAACATAATGGAAAGAAAAACTGTTTACATCTACACCGACGGAGCATGCTCCGGAAACCCCGGAGTCGGCGGCTGGGCGGCAATACTTATATACAACGAATTTAGAAAAGAGATGAGCGGTGCAGACGCCATGACTACAAACAACCGCATGGAGCTTTCAGCCGTCATAAACGGGCTAAAGGCATTAAAAGAGCCGTGCAGGGTGATTCTCACCACCGATTCAAAGTATGTGTGCGACGCGGTGACAAAGGGCTGGGCAAAGTCGTGGCAGAAAAGAGGATGGATAAAGTCTGACAAAAAGCCTGCGCTGAATTCAGATTTGTGGCAAGAGCTTCTTGATTTATTAAAGATTCACGACGTCGAGTTCAAATGGGTTAAAGGACATGCAGGGCATCCGGAAAACGAACGCTGCGACGAGCTTGCGGTATCGGCATATAAAAGACTTTTGAGCGGCGAATGTTGAGAATTTTTGGACGATATTTTAAATTAGTTAGCTACAGCTAACTAATTGTCTTAAACCGCTTGACATCATGAATATTTCGTACTAAAATGATTCGTGGAACACTATTTGTGGTGTTTTTAAAGATATTACGAAAGGAAGTTGATATATATGGAGAAACGCTTTGTATACGCCGACAACTCAGCAACTACAAGGGTTTCGGAGGCTGCGCTTGCAGCTGCAATGCCGTACTTCCGCGAGCGATACGGAAACGCATCGAGCATATACGCTCTCGGAATGAGTGCTGCGCGCGACTTAGTGAAAGCGAGGCAGCAGGTTGCGGATGCATTAGGCGCAAAGCCAAACGAGATATACTTCACCTCCGGCGGTTCAGAGTCTGACAACTGGGCTATAAAGGGCGCCGCCGAGGTCGGAGCCGCAAAGGGCAAAAAGCACATAATAACCTCTGTTTTTGAGCATCATGCAGTGCTTCACACCTGCCAGTACCTTGAAAAGCACGGCTTTGAGGTGACATATCTCCCCGTAAGCCCCATGGGACTTATTGATCCGGAGGATGTGAGAAAGGCAATACGCGATGACACATGCCTGGTGACTATAATGTTTGCCAACAACGAAATAGGAACAATTCAGCCGATAGAAAAAATAGGCGAAATATGCCATGAAAAGCATGTGCTGTTCCATACCGACGCCGTACAGGCTGTCGGAAATGTTCCTATAGACGTCGTAAAAATGCACATAGACCTTCTCTCGCTTTCGGGACATAAGATACATGCGCCGAAGGGTGTTGGAGCTATGTATATGAGGTCAGGCGTAAACCTTCCCAACCTCATACACGGCGGAGCGCAGGAAAGAACCAAGAGAGCCGGCACTGAAAATATGCCTTCAATCATGGCTTTGGGCGTTGCGATAACAGACATATGCAAAAACATTCCCGAGCGCGCGGCAAAAGTCGAAAAGATGCGTGACAGGCTCATAACCGAGCTTTTAAAGATAAAGGAATCCCGCCTCAACGGCGACCCCAAGCAAAGGCTTTGCGGAAACGTGAACATTTCGTTCAGGGGCGTAGAGGGAGAAAGCCTTCTTCTGTCGCTCGACCTTTTGGGAATATGCGCATCCTCCGGTTCCGCATGCACGTCCGGCTCGTTAGACCCCTCTCACGTTCTTTTGGCAATCGGCTTGCCGCATGAGATAGCGCACGGTTCGCTCAGGCTCACAATCAATGAGGAAACCACCGACGAGGATATAGACTACATCATAGAAAAGGTGCCCGAGGTGGTTAAAAAGCTCAGAGACATGAGTCCTCTTTGGGAGAGAATATGCCGCGACGAGGGCATAGAGCCGTAAATGCTCTTATACACAGGTTGACATTTAAAATTTAATGAAAGGATTGATATAAATGATTTATTCCGAAAAAGTAATGGATCACTTTGCGAACCCCAGAAACGTCGGAGAAATCCCCGATGCTGACGGCGTAGGTGAAGTAGGCAACGCCAAGTGCGGCGACATCATGAAGATGTATCTTAAAATAGACAACGGCATAATCACCGATGTAAAGTTCAAGACATTCGGCTGCGGTGCGGCCGTCGCCACAAGCTCCATGGCAACCGAGCTTATAAAGGGCAAGCCGGTTGAGGAGGCGTTAAAGCTCACAAACAAGGCTGTAATAGAGGCGCTTGACGGACTTCCGGCAGCTAAGCTGCACTGCTCAGTTCTTGCCGAGCAGGCTATGAAGGCTGCAATTGCCGACTACTACAAGCGCAACGGTGTTGATCCCACGCCCATTGTCGGCGATTTCAGCACTGAATGTGAAGCGTGCAAATTAGACTAATGAAGCGGGCATTGCTTGCTCTCAGCGGAGGCGTGGACAGTTCCGTCTCCGCTGAACTTTTAAAAAGGGACGGCTACGAAGTCGGAGCTGTCGTAATGATGATGTCCGACGAGCACATGAAAACCGTTCAGGCCGCACGGGAAGCCGCAAGCGCTCTTGACATTCCCCTCTTTGAGCTTGACTTGCGGCAGGAGTTTAAAAAAGAGATAATCGACTACTTTGCGGCGGAATACCTAAGAGGACGAACGCCAAGCCCTTGTGTGCGGTGCAATCCGAGAATAAAGTTTAAATATCTTCTTAAAACCGCTCTTGACAACGGGTACACATGCATTGCAACCGGTCATTACGCAAAAATATCCCGCGTAGACAGCTGCGGCGCGTATCTTATACTCAAGGCAAGCTCTGATAAGCGCGATCAGTCGTACATGCTTGCCGGACTGGGGCAGGATGTTCTTTCAAGGCTTATTTGTCCCCTTTCGGGCATGGAAAAGAGCGAAGTCAGGCAAATCGCCATGGACCTCGGCTTAAAGTGCCACGATGCTCCGGACAGCGTGGAAAACTGCTTTATTCCTGACAACGATTATGCAAGGTTTATCGAGAGCAGCTATGGCAAGTCGCCGCGCGGGAATTTTGTGCTGGATGACGGGACTGTGGTTGGCTCCCACAGCGGCATACTTCACTACACAATCGGGCAAAGAAAAGGCCTTGGAGTTGCGCTGGGCAAGCCGGCATATGTAAGCCGCATAAATCCGGACAAAAACGAGGTTGTCCTCTCCTTTAAAAAGCGGATGACGACATGTATTGAGCTTGATGAGCTGTTCGAGGCTTCCGAAGGGCTGCTGAGCGACCCCGCCCGCAGATACTGCTGCAAGCTGCGTTCAACAGGTGCGCTGCTTGAATGCAGGCTTGAGCGCAGAGGAAAAAGGGCGTTGATATTTCTTAAAGAGCCGTACCCCGTCGTTTCAAGCGGTCAGGCTGCTGTCATATATGACGGCGACGGCGAATCCGCCGCGGTTTATGGAATGGGAATAATAGATAACTGCAAATAATATACATGCTTAAAACCGCTGCCCGCGTGGCTGATAAACAGTCTTGCGGACAGCGGTTTTGTATGTTCGTAAAATGCGTATATCCTGTTATGAATTTGAGCTTTGACCGCTCTGCTCAGAAGAGACAGTGCGAATGTCCGGCGTATCCTGCTGCACCGGCTGTGCGCCTGCGGTGTTTTCCGGCTGTGCGGGCGGCGTCTGCTCCGGCTGGTTATACTGAGCATACTGCCCCTGAGCGAACTGCTCGGACTGTGCGGGATTTTGTCCCCCGCCGTAAGTTTCGGGGTCTGGCTCGGGAATCTTATTTATAGTCAGCTCCGCTTTGAACAGGTCTCCGTCTATGTTTATTTCGAACTTGACATTTTGCAGGTTGCAAAGTCCCTTTGCAATTGAAAGTCCCAAACCGCTGCCCTCTGTAGAACGAGACGAGTCGCCCCGCACAAATCTCTCCATAAGCTCCTCGCTCGATATGTTCAAGGGATACTTTGAGACATTTTTGAACACAACGGTCACTGTGTTGTTTGTTTCGGTTTCGGAGATATACACTCTGGTGTCCGGCTGAGCATACTTGCATATGTTGCCTATCAGATTGTCAAGCACTCGCCACATCAATCTGCCGTCTATCATTACGGGCACGGGCTTTGATGACACATCAACCACAGGTGTGAGTCTTGCCTTTGCAAACTTATCCTCATACTCCGTCACCGCTTGAGTCAGAAGAAGCGTCATGTCTGAGCGTTCAAAATTCACAGGTATAGCGCCGGACGAAGCTTTTGACGCCTCGACGAGGTCATCTATGAGCTTTTTCATCCTCTGCGACTGTCTCACCAAAACATCCACATACTCTTTCGCCTCATCAGGCTTGATGTCCTGCTTTGAAAGTATATCTACATAGTTCACTATAGATGTGAGCGGCGTCTTGAGGTCGTGTGAAACATTGGTTATAAGCTCTGTTTTCAGCCTTTCGGACTTCATGCGCTCATCGACTGCAAGGTGTATGCCGTTTCCGATGCTGTTTATGTCGTTTGCAAGGCTTTTAAGCTCATGCGGCATGCGCTCGGTATTTATTGTCGCGTCCGCATCGCCGCCGGATATCTTTTGACATCCGTCTTTAATTTTTCCGAACGCCGCAACATACACAATAAATCCTATGCCAACCGCTATCCTGCCCAGCAGGAACATGCTGATACCGTAATCGGCAGAGCCGTTTAGCACGGCTATTATATTAAGCAGGTCGTATAAGAAAAGCAGCGTGTACAGAACAACAGCCTTTTTGGTGTATTTGAAGTTGAGGAAAATCATGCGGAAGAATTTGTACAGTAAAATTATGCCGCCGATTATGATTGTATACCTGAAGAGCTTTCCGCCTTTGTATCTTGCCGCAATGGTCATAAGCGTCACCATGATTGCTCCCACCGAAACAGCGGTAGCAACCATAAATATCAGCGTAGAAACCCACCATTCAGCCATTGAGCTGTAATAGATGATGTCGGCAGCAAACAATATGCAAACCGCTATACACGCCGCCGCCGCACACAGGACAATCTCCAGCGGTATCTTGTCAAAGAAGCTCAGATGTATTCCCTTGTCACGATGAGTTTA
>DDJI01000056.1 GCA_002338885.1 Ruminococcus sp. UBA1828
GCATGTATATGCCCACAAATGGGCGCATATTCAGCTACGGGTTGGTTAAAAGGCTTGCGGATTAAAATTTTTTGCCGCCCGCTTTTCAAAATGTAAGGCATTACACTTGACACCAAACCAAATATACTATAAAATAATATCGTATGTGGCATTGTATTATACGAGAATTATTTAACAACTTATTAAAAAAGGCTTGACGGCGCTCCTGCGCGCTTAATGCTCAGAACACATATCGTATATATAATATATATATTTATTTTAATACGCAATACGCTGTTTCGCTGCTGCGCTGTTGCTCTCGTCATGGCGGCGTTCTTGCTGCGCCGCGCGGGATGCGATGCTAAGCTGCCTGAAGGGGCGGTGCGTCTAAAGCCGTATATAATTATTGCTTTATAGTTTTTGTATTCTGCATATAAAAATCGCATTTATACACTCTTAAAGAAAGGAGACTTTATTGATGCCGGAACTGAATATAGGCACAATACTTTTATGTGTCGCCGCGCTTGTGATAGGCGCCGTTGTAAGCGNNAGCTCGGCATTGAGCATAGAAAAAAAGTGGCCGAAGCTCAGATAGGTTCTGCGGAGCAGGAAGCGTCAAGGATAGTTGACGAAGCAAAAAAGCGCGCGGAATCCTTAAAGAAAGAAAAGCTGATAGAGGCCAAGGATGAAATTTATAAAAACAGAACGGAAGCGGAGCGCGAAATAAGGGAGCGTCGTTCCGAGGTATCGCGTCAGGAGAGAAGAGTCCAGCAAAAGGAAGAGACGCTTGACAAAAAGATCGAAGCCCTTGACAAAAAAGACGAGTCGATGCAAAACAAACTGCGTCAGGCGGACGAAAAGCTCAAGGAGGCCGAAAAGATCAAGGCAAGCCAGCTCGACATGCTCGAGAGGATATCTCAGCTCACCGTCGAGCAGGCCAAGGAATACCTTTTGAACTCGCTTGAGGACGACCTCATACACGAGAAGGCGGTAAAGATTGCGGCTTACGAGCAGCAGACCAAGGAGGAATGTGAGGCAAAGGCAAGACAACTCATATCTTTGGCTATTTCCCGCTGCGCTGCGGATCAGGTATCGGAGTCGGCGGTATCGGTTGTGCCGCTGCCCAACGATGAAATGAAGGGCAGAATCATAGGCCGTGAGGGAAGAAACATACGTGCTTTGGAGCAGCTCACCGGAGTGGATCTCATCATAGACGACACGCCGGAGGCCATAACGCTCTCCTGCTTCGACCCGGTAAGGCGTGAGGTTGCAAGAATCGCGCTTGAAAAGCTGATACAGGACGGAAGAATACATCCGACGAGGATAGAGGAAATGGTGGACAAGGCTCGCCGCGAGGTGGAGCAGGTCATCAAGTCGGAAGGCGAGCGCGCGGTGCTTGAGGCGAACATCCACGGACTCAACCACGAGCTTGTAAAGCTCATAGGACGCCTTCACTACAGGACGAGCTACCGTCAGAACGTGCTCAACCACTCTATCGAGGTTTCTCACCTTGCCGGCATGATGGCAAGCGAGCTTGGAGTAGATCCGGCGCTTGCAAGGCGTGCGGGACTTCTGCACGACATAGGAAAGGCGCTCAGCCACGAGATAGAAGGCTCTCACGTACAGATAGGCGTGGACGTGTGCAAGAAGTACAAAGAATCGCCTGAGGTTATACATGCAATCGAAGCGCACCACGGAGACGTCGAGCCTCACACTGTCATAGCGGTGCTTGTTCAGGCGGCGGATGCAATATCTGCGGCAAGGCCTGCGGCGAGAAGTGAAAACTTCGAGAACTACATCAAGCGTCTGCAAAANNAGGGCGTTGAGAAGTCGTTTGCAATACAGGCGGGACGTGAAGTCCGCATAATGGTATCTCCCGAAAAGGTCAACGACGAAAAGATGGTAGTCGTTGCGCGTGAGATAGCTAAGAAGATCGAGGAAGAGATGGACTACCCCGGTCAGATAAAAGTAAACATAATAAGAGAGTCGCGCGCAGTGGAGTACGCAAAGTAAGCGTTCGGCGGCGCACGGGCAAAAGGGCAGCCAAAAATCGGCTGCCCTTTTTGTTTTCTGCGGTGTTGCAAACGGCGATTAAGAGCGTTACAATTGTAGCGTAGGCGTCTGCCGGTTTGACGGACGCGCAGATGTTTTGAAAGGAATGATAATATGAATAAAAAGACCGTTGCGCGCATATTCAAGGACACCGCATATGTCAGGGCGGGAGGAACAGATGAAGAGCTGCGCTGCGCACAGTACATAAAAGACACCCTTTCGGGATACGGAGCGCAGGCATACATTGAGCCGTTTAAGGCGCCGATGGGAACCATACGCGAGCAGATGCTCATGGTTGACGAGGTGAACATTCCCTGCAAGGCGTACATGCTCTGCGGCAGCGGAACAGTAAAAGCCCCGCTTTACTATCTTGCAAACACCGACAGGCACAGCCTCAGCCTTTGCAGAGACAAAATAGTCATGGTTGACGGGTACTTGGGCCGCTGGATATACAAGGACGCCATAGACAACGGTGCGGCGGCAATCATCACATACGACGGAAGCGTAAACTATTCTGACAGAGACATAGACCAAAGGGAGCTGCGCTCTACCCTTCTCGGCGAGGACGGAAGCGAGCGAAAGGTTTTATGCGTGAACATAAACGCAAAGGACGCGGCAAAGCTTATCAAAAACGGCGCTCAGGGCAAGGAAGCCATGATATGCGTGACGCAGGACGAATACGAGGGCGAGTCGAGAAACGTAGTTTTGGAGCTGCCCGGCGAAACCGACGAGACAATAGTTTTCACCGCTCACTACGACTCCACCTACCTGTCAAAGGGCGCATACGACAACATGTCGGGAAGCATAGGACTTATGGCGATCGCGGAGCACTTTTTGAAGAACACGCACCGTTACACCCTGCGCTTTATCTGGTGCGGAAGTGAAGAGCGCGGGCTTTTAGGCTCAAAGGCGTACTGCGCGGCGCACGAGGATGCGCTTGAAAAGGTTGTTTTGAACATTAACCTCGACATGATAGGCTCCGTGATGGGCAGGTTTATAGCATGCTGCACCGCGGAAGAAAAGCTTGTGGGATACATAGAATACATGGCGAGCGAAAAGGGATTCGGCATGAAGGCGTATCAGGATGTGTACTCAAGCGACTCCACGCCTTTTGCGGACAAGGGCGTGCCCGCCGTGAGCTTTGCAAGGATTGCGCCCACGTCCACGGCGACCATCCACAACCGCTACGACACATATCAGTCGATAAGCGCCGACAACATGCTAAGAGACATAAGCTTTATAACCGACTTTGCAAGCCGCATGGCGAACGCCAAAACGATGCCGGTGGCAAAGCAGATGCCGGACAAGATGCGTGAGGAGCTTGACTACTACATGCTCCGCAAGCGCAGACCGCAGAAATAAAGAACGTGCAAATCACCGCAGTGACAATATGTCGCTGCGGTGAAAATGCGTTTGACAAAGAAAAAACGATGAGCGCCAAACTCAAGACGCTCATCGCTTTTTTATTGCAAATTATAATTTATTGCAAATTATAATCAGTCGGTATACGCCACCGC
Organism: Ruminococcus sp. UBA1828; assembly: GCA_002338885.1. Classification (GTDB taxonomy): domain Bacteria; phylum Bacillota; class Clostridia; order Oscillospirales; family Ruminococcaceae; genus Faeciplasma; species Faeciplasma gallinarum. Next base: position 3,549 of record DDJI01000056.1, read on the forward strand.
AAGCACTTGAAGGTCGCACTTGGGGTTGTCGTCCTTGGCGGTGAACTCTACTCTGTAATCGCCCACGGTGTCGCTTATGTAAAGCTCACCTATAGTTGCGCTCATCCATCCGCCCTCGGAGTACTCGTTAAACTCCTTTGTCGCGACAAGCTCGTCGTTGAAGTAAACCTCGCACACGAGCGTGCCGAACGTGTTATTTCCCGCGTTGGGATAGATGACAAACGCATTCTTGCCGGTAAACTCAAACACCAGCGGCTCGTTGTCCTCGCTGAACGACTTTGTCCAGCCGTTGGGGAAATGGTCGCCCGTACTTCCCGTTCTCCACGAGCCTTCCGCTTCGTCGGTGTGCTCATAGCTGTTCTTGGTGAGAAGGTGCGCGTTTGCGTAGTTTCCGTCATACATCGGCTCGGGGAGCGTAATGTCCGACTCGTCGCCGTCAAGTCTGTCCACCTCGTCAAAGAAGTAGTTTATAAACTCCGCTATTATCTCGCCGCCGTTGGCGTTGGGGTGAGTATAGTCGCCCGAAAATTCCTCCCATGTCATCGCGCCGTTGTCCATCAGGTATGTTATGCCGTCGGCATAGCTTATCATGGGCAGGTCGTAATACTCGCCTATTTCCTTCTTCCAGTCCTGAGAGCTCCAGCCCTCCTGCATTCTCGCAAAGAGCAGAACAACCGCCGGCTTTGTATCGTACTCAAGGCATCTTCTTATTACGCTTTCAAAGCCGTCCTTGTCGGCTATCTCGCCGCCGTCGTTTACCGCATACTCGATAAAGACTATGTCAGGCTCGTTCGCCAAAACGTCGTCCTCGCATCTGAGTGCGCCGAGGATGGAGCCGGTGCCCCTGTAGCCGGCGTTGAAGTAGTGGACGTTCTCGCCGTCGCCCTTGCCGAATTTGTCTCTGAAGTAGTTATACGAACGCTTTGCATAGCGCTCCTCAAGCTCTAAGATGTCGCCCTCGGTTATCGAGCCGCCGAGGTAAACTATGTTTACGTCCTCGCCGTTTTTAGCCTTTTCGATTGCGTTCTTGAGGCGGTATGTGTTTCCGAGCTGAGTCAAGGAGGTTATCTTTGCGTTGTTCATATAGTCCTCATAGCTCTGAGGGTCGTCTATCCATTCAAGCGGCATACTCTTTTCTCCTTCTTCGTCGCCGCATCCCGCCATTGTCAGGGTCAGCATCAGCGCCGACAACAGTATCGCAAAAAATTTTTTCATAAACTTCATAGCTATCTTCCTTGCTGCATACGCCGCAAAAGCGGCTTTTGAAACTGACGGCTGCTCTGCCGAAACAAAGCAGCCGTACAAAGTACAATTTTTAACTCTCACCTGTATCCGTCTGCGCATCTGCCATGCGCGCCGGCTTATGCCCTTCTATCAGTTGAGAATGGTCTTTTCGGTGTCCTTATCAAACAGGTGGACTCTGTTTGCGTCAAGAGCGCAGGTTATAACGTCCTGAGGTCTTGCGGTTGAACGGTTGGACACACGCGCGGTGAGGTGGATTCCCTCGCAGTCGAGGTAGAGGTATGTCTCCGCACCCATCATCTCGGCGACGTTTACCGTAGCCTCGATAATTCCGGTCTTGGCGGAGGATATGAACATCTCCTCATCGTGTATGCACTCGGGACGAACGCCCGCGATAACTTCCTTGTTGAGGTAGGGGAGCAATACTTCCTCGTTTACCTTGGACTCGGGAAGCTCGATGTAGAACTTTCTTCCCCTCGTCTCCTTGGTGTCCTCAGAGCCGAACTCGATGTTGTATCTGCCGTCCTTCTTTATGAGCTTGGCATCAATGAAGTTCATCTGGGGAGATCCTATGAATCCTGCAACGAAGAGGTTGCAAGGATAGGAGTAAAGGTTCTGAGGCGTATCAACCTGCTGAATGAAGCCGTCCTTCATAACAACTATTCTGTCCGCCATTGTCATAGCCTCTGTCTGGTCGTGCGTTACGTAGATGAAGGTGGTTCCGAGTCTCTTGTGCAAGAGCGCAATCTCGGTTCTCATCTGAGCACGCAGCTTAGCGTCGAGGTTTGAGAGCCTCAAACCTAGCAAGAACACCTGAGGCTCACGAACAAGCGCACGTCCTAAAGCAACACGCTGTCTCTGTCCTCCTGAAAGAGCCTTCGGCTTTCTGTCGAGCAGGTGCTGAATGTCGAGTATTCTCGCAGCCTCTTCTACCTTGCGCGCAATCTGGTCCTTGGGGGTCTTGCGAAGCTTTAAGCCGAATGCCATGTTCTCGAAAACGGTCATGTGCGGATACAAAGCGTAGTTCTGGAACACCATCGCTATATCTCTGTCCTTAGGTGCAATGTCGTTTACGAGTCTGTTGCCTATGTACAGCTCTCCGTCAGTGATTTCCTCAAGTCCTGCAATCATACGAAGAGTCGTTGACTTTCCGCATCCGGAAGGTCCGACGAAAATGATAAATTCCTTGTCCTTTACCTCAAGGCAAAAGTCGGAAACGGCAACTACGCCGCCGGGGTATTTCTTGTAAATATGCTTTAGTGATAAGCTTGCCATTTAAAAGGCCTCCTCGCGAATTTTTATTGCTAACTGAGCCATTAGCTTTGTCATGGTATTATTATATCCGTTTGTAAGATATATCACAAGTGTTTTTTTAACTAAACTTCACCGCAATCCTTTATTAAAAATGCCCGAATTTCGTTTAAAATACTAATATTCATGTTAAAATAAGGCTTTGTATCTCGTCATTTCCAAGCTCTCTGACCCCTCCTTCGGGCAGAGACTTGTCCAACCACACGCCGCCTATTTTTATCCTTTTGAAGTAAACGACGCGATTGCCGACCGCCTCAAACATCCTCTTTATCTGGTGATACATCCCCTGAGTGAGAACCACTGTGCACTCGTTTTTCTTATCATATATTTCCAGCTCGGCGGGTTTGCAGACCGTCCCGTCCTCAAGCGTCACGCCGCCTAAAAAGGCATCTTTTACATCGTTTTCAAGCTCTTTTTCAAGCCTTACGAAGTAGGTTTTCGGCACGTGGCTTTTCGGGGAAAGCATCCTGTGTGCAAGCTCGCCGTCATCGGTTATCAAAACAAAGCCCTCGGTATCCTTGTCCAGCCTGCCCGCGGGAAAAAGCCCCTGCCGTCTTAAATGCTGCGGCAGAAGCTCCATCACCGTTTTTGATATCCCGTCGCGTGTCGCGCAGACCACGCCCGCGGGCTTGTTGAGCATGATATAGAGGTGCTCTTTGTATAATATTTTCCTATCGCCCCACTCGACGGAGTCGGCTGCGGGGTCGATTTTCAGGGCGGGAGAAAGCGCTTTTACGCCGTTGACCTTTATCTCGCCCTTTTTGCAAAGCCGCGCCGCGTCACTTCTCGACACCTGCGGCATCTGCCCCGAAAGAAATTTGTCCAGTCTTATAAGTCCCATGGTTTTTACCGTCCTTGCGCGTTTTAATGCGCTGCGCCGCCGCTGATACGGCTTATGCGTCCGATTTCACAAGCCCCTGCATGAATCCGCCCAGCTCGGTGCAGCACACGTCGCCCGCTATGAGCTTTCCGTCGCAGATGATGAGGTTTGCAACGATGTTCTGACGCGAATCGCCGTAGTTGTATATCTCGTAGGTGTATATTTCCGCATATTCCCCGCGGTATTTGTCGAGGTCAAATCCCTGCTGGAGCTGAAGCTCGTTGTACTGCGTGTATACGTCGCTCCACTCCTGCGGGATGATGACGCTGCGGCAGTCTATCGGCTCCGGAGAGGTCTCCCATCCAAGCCCCTCCAAAAACTCTATTTGCTCCTGTGTGGTGCCAAGGCTTATGCCTTTGGGCGCAAAGAGCCTGTTAAAGACAAACACCACGCACAAAGCCGCAATCAATATGCACAAAACATACGCAAGTATTTTTGCCGTCTTTTTTAACTTGATAGTTTTAACAAACATATTTCCCACCATACCTCGTAATAAGTTGTTCTGGTGAAATATATGCTGCTTGTTCGCCGAATAGTACAACCGGCGTCAATGTGCGAACTGGCTGTTGTAAAGCTCGCTGTAAAAGCCGCCCTTTGCTATAAGCTCGTCATGCGTTCCCTTTTCGACTATGTTTCCGTCGCGCATCACAAGTATGAGATCCGAGCCCATTATCGTTGAAAGCCTGTGGGCGACGACAAAGCTTGTCTTGCCCTCCATGAGCTTTTCAAACGCGCGCTGAACCCTTATTTCGGTCTTGGTGTCTATTGATGACGTTGCCTCGTCGAGTATGAGCATCGGCGGCTTTGCAAGCATCACCCTTGTTATGCACAAAAGCTGCTTCTGACCGGCGGATATGCTTCCTCCGTCCTCGCCTATCACCGTGTCGTATCCCTCCGGCAGTCTCTTTATGAAGCTGTGCGCGTAAGACGCCTTTGCGGCGGCTATCATCTGCTCGTCGGTGGCTGTGGGGCAGCCCATCTTTATGTTTTCACGTATCGTGCCGGTTTTTAACCACGTGTCCTGCAAAACCATGCCGTATCCGCGCCGTAAGCTGTGCCTTGTTATTTTGCGTATGTCGCTGCCCTCCACGCTTATGCAGCCGGCGTTTACGTCGTAAAAGCGCATGAGCAGGTTTATGAGCGTGGTCTTTCCGCAGCCGGTGGGGCCGACTATGGCTATTCTCTGGCCGGGTTTGACATCGAGGTTCAGGTTTTCAATCAGCTTTTTGTCGGGAGAGTATGAGAAGTACACGCCTTCAAGTCTTACGTTGCCCTTGACGTTTTCAAGCTCCGGCAGTCCCTTGTCGGGCGACTGCTCCTCGGCCTCCAAAAGCTCAAATATTCTCGATGCGCATGCTAAGGCGTTTTGAAGCTCCGTGACAACTCCGCTTATTTCGTTGAAGGGCTTTGTGTACTGGTTTGTGTAGCTCAGGAAGCTGGAGAGCTGTCCCACGGTCAGCATCTCATCCAGGACAGAAAAGCACCCTGCAATGGCCACGCCCGCGTAGATAGCCGAGTACATGAAGCGGGTGGCGGGGTTGGTGATGGAGGAGAAGAAGGTGGCCTTCAGAGAGTACTCGGAGAGCCTTCTGTTGATCTCGTCAAACTCCTCATTTGCCTCGTCCTGATAGCCGAAGGCCTGGACCACCTTGATGCCGCCCAGCATCTCGTTTGTAAAGCCTGTCAGCTCCCCCCGGGTCTCGGACTGTTTTTTGAACATGGTGAAGGACTTCCTGGAGATGAAATTGGCTACCAGGAAGGACATGGGGCTTATAACCACCACGATCAGGGTGATCCAGGGGTTGATGCCCAGCATGAAGATGATGGTTCCCACAATGGTGGCCACCCCTGTAAAGAGCTGGGTGAAGCCCAGGAGCAGTCCGTCGGAGAACTGGTCGATATCCGTGATGACACGGCTTAACAGGTCTCCCGAGGAGTGCCGGTCCACATAGGACAGGGGCAGCTCCTGGAGATGGCCAAAGGCCTGGATCCGAAGATCCCGGACGATACGGTAGGTGATCTTGTTGTTGATGTGGNNTGGTTCATGATCCACTGGGCTGCCGCGGTAATGGCGATGGAGATGAGAATCCCCGTGATCACGGCCATGAGCCCTTTGAAATCCACCTGTCCTTCTCCCACGATGTAGTCCACGCCCCGCCCGGTCAGGATGGGGATGTAGAGTGTCAGCCCCACGGTCAGAGCTGAGAGAAGGAGGGAGAGGATGACGAGAGCTGTGTAGGGCCGGATATAGAGGAGGATCCGTTTCAGAGTCTTTTTATTGTCTGCTTTGTTGCCTGATGTCTCTTTATACATTTGCAGACGCCTCCTTTCCGGCAGACTGAGATGCGCAGATCTCCTGGTATACGTGGTTAGAGGAGAACAGCTC